>JBARPZ010000208.1:0-11232 GCA_049643445.1 Sedimentisphaerales bacterium | reverse complement strand
TCCCGACGACCCTCCGGACCCGCTGGACCCCAACGACCCCTTACCCGACCCGAACATACCTGAGCCCAACGATCTCGTTACCATAGAAAAGTGGTCGCAAACGCCGGTGGCTTTTGGTTCTTCACGGCCGGATTACTATTGGGGCTGGGATGAAGAACCCCAACAGTATCCGCCAGAAAGGATATTGTTAATTGACGACTTTTTCTGCGACAGCAATATACCGATAACGGATATTCGCTGGTGGGGCTCAATACGGGACTTCAGTGGAGACAGAGATGAATTGCCCACGAACGGCCTCCCTGACACATTTGAAATAAGGATCTGGGAAAGCACAAGCCCCAACGATACGAACTATCCGGATATGAGTCAGGAAGTTCATACTGTATCCGTTGATTACGGTAGCGTCACGGTTAGCTGGTATGGTTGGGAAATTCATCCAGACAGTCCGGATGCCCCCAATAACATAACTAAAATTCAGTACGATATCACACTGGATCCCAATGAGTGGTGGTATCAGCCGGATAGCAATGGAGTTTTCTGGCTTAGCATAGAGGCAATTTATAATGAAATTCCAGGTCCGAACGACCCGAGGTGGGGCTGGGAAACTTGCAATACGGATCCTTGTTACCCGGATCGTAATGGTGCGCTGAGTTATAATTTCACAACATCCGTTTTCGAGCCTGTCGAATTGAGCGGAACACCGTGGGACATGAGCTTCGAATTACTATATGTGGAACCCGATCTCCCGATAGACGGCAATGACGGTCAGGACGGCCTGCCCGGTCTACCCGGCATGGTCGGCTGGAGAGGCTTCCCCGGTGCTAACGGCTTCGATGGCGGCCTCGGCGGCGATGCCTACGGCGGTGCGATGTACTTTGACTACAACAGCACTCCACTCATCACGAATGTTACAATAATCAACTGCCAGGCCCTCGGCGGCTATGCCGGATACGGAGGACAGGCACAGGATGGTCAGGACGGCGGCAATGGTCAGGCCGGTCAACCTGGACAGATTGGTCAGAACGGCGGCCCTGGTTATAACGGGGGAGCGGATGGAGCAGGCGGCGACGGCGGCGATGGCGGTGCCGGCGGTGTAGGCGGCCCCGGCGGCGCAGGAGGAAGAGGCGGTAATGGCGGTCAGGGCGGCGAGGCATTAGGAGGTGCAATATTTTTCGGCCCGCGTTGCAAGCCAACAATACGGTACTTAACAATTACCAATTGCTGGACCAATCAGGGACTTGGCGCGGCCGGCGGAGAGGCCGGCGACGGAGGAGACGGTGGCAATGGTGCAGCCGGTGGCGTAGGCGGTGCTGCCGGTACAGGCAATCCTGATGGTCAGGACGGCGACGACGGCGCCGACGGCGGCGGCGGCGATGGCGGTGACGGCGGTAACCGGTGGTGGTACTACCCCTATTACATTTATGACCCCGGCAGTAACATGGGCTCCAATGGCGCCCGGTCAATAGCAGGTGCTATATTCTATGGTGCAAATTGTGATGCCAACGTTACGGATACTACAATCAGTTACTGTTACACTGATGTTTCTGCCGCAACGACTTCATATGCTGCCGGCAGCGGCGGCAACGGCGGAAACGGAGGCAACGGCGCAGGAGATGTCATGGGCGGCTTTGGCGGCTCGGGCGGTTATGGCGGCAGCGGCGACCCCACAGGCTCCGGCGGCAGCGGAGGCAGCGGAGGAAACAACGACGCGCCAGACGGCTTAGATTTATCAGATACTGATGGCGGCGGTATGGGAAGCCCCATTTCCGGCCTTGGCGGCGCTAATTACTATGATTCCAATTGTGCAGGCGACTTTAATAACTACATAGTAAGCTACAGTTCGACAGGATATCCACCGGATTTAGGGATTGGAGTATATAATGGCGGGGGCGAGTACTACTACTCACTGGCCAAGCTCCGGATGCTCAACTGTCAATTTATTGGCAACTCGGGCTACTACGGAGGCGCTCAGTATTTTGGCAGGTTATATGCGGATGAGTATTCTGTTGTGTTGGAAGCTAACGACTGTAACTACGTTGATAATACTGCCAGAGGCTACGGCGGCGCGCTGTACTGGCCGTCTAATGCTACTGTGGAAATCAACAACAGCAGATTCATCGGCAATTCGGCTACCTCCGGGCGGGGCGGCGCAATTTACGCCGGCAGCGGTAACAGCAGCATAGGGATTAACAGGACTCGATTCATCGAAAACGAGGCGCTGTACGGATTCGGAGGCGCTATGTACTGGGGAGGTAGTGACACAGACGTCTCAATTCTCGACAGCACGGTCAACAAAAATATCGCCGAACATGGTGGTGGTCTATTCTGGAGCAGCGGAGGTCCTGAAATTATTGGCTGTACCATCAAAGGAAATGAGGCCCTGGGCACCTATATGATGATGGAAGGATATTACGACAACTTTTATGGCGGCGGGGGCGGAATGTTCTGCTGGTCATCCGAGGCGAGGATTGAAAACTGCTTCATAAGCGACAATAAAGCGTCAGGCTCCGGCGGTGGTTTATATTTTGGTGGCGATCCCAACGTGCCGGTACTTAAGAACTGTCTGGTTAAAGGTAACTCGGCCGTGTTGGAAGGTGGCGGCATCGTTTCCAACTGGTTCGTAACGCCGGAAATCTCTAATTGTACAATCGTTGACAATACTGCGTTTGATCCCTTCAGCCTGAACCATGGAAGGGGCGGTGGTTTGTCCTGCTCATACGAAAGTGAAACCTTCCTGACAGACAGTATTCTCTGGGGTAATACAGGAACTTTGGGCAACCAGATTGCCATCGGCAGCGATGACGAGCCAATCTATATTGACAGGCCCGCTACCCTTAACGTTTCACATTGCGATATCCAGGGCGGCAATAGTCCGCAATCGATCTACTACGAGCCGGGCCGCATACTCAACTGGCTGGCCGGCAATATCGATGCCGACCCGCTCTTTATCATGCCATACTACTACCTCAATCAGACAGCGGCGGGGCAGGCCGTAGACAGTCCCTGTGTCGATGCAGGAAGCGGTTTGGTAACAGACCCCGCCATTGGCCTCGGAAGCTATACGACACGCATCGACGGCGCCAATGACGTAAATGAGGTCGATATGGGGCTGCACTACCCGGCTGCAGAGGGTCAGTATCAGTTAACAGTAAACGTTATCGGCACGCACGGCACGGTCCAGCCAAGTAGCGGATTTTTCAACAAATTCACTGTAGTGACACTGACAGCAAACGTGGATTCGGGCTATAGAATCAGATGGATAGGTGCCGACGACGATACGGTATACAGCCTTACCAATATGGTCACAATGTATTCGGACCGGACCGTCACGGCCATAATAGAACAAACTGCTATCATCACAGTACCCGTTGATTATCCCTTAATCCAAACGGCGATTGAAGCTGCAGAGGATGGTGACGTGATTGTTATCAACAAAGGCCTTTACAGAGGCTTCGGTGTTAGCATCCGGGGCAAGGCAATTACATTGACCAGCACCAATCCTGACGATCCCTCTACCGTAGCTGAGACAATTATCGACTGCAATGGCTACGGTAGTAGCGGCGTATATTTCTCGACCGAATGTGGTCCGGATAGTGTTATAAACGGCCTGACCATCGCAAACTGCAGATGGGGTGGGGGCAGCAGGTCAGCGCCGCCGGATCCTGGTGACGATGGTTACTATGGTGTCAACACCGCTGCTGCTGGAGTATATATCGAATCCGGTGCCAGTCCGACAATTCTCAATTGCGTTATCAGGGATTGCCAGATCACGGCCGGCGCGGCCAGCAGTGGGAATACCGGGGATACCGGGGGACCAGGCGGTAGAGGTGGTGACGGAGGCTCTGCGTATGGTGGTGGCATTTATGGCGGCTACCGCAGCAGCCCAACTATTCGAAATTGTACGATTTCCAATGTCCGAATCATCGGCGGCGACGCCGGCAACGGTGGGGCCGGCGGCGACAACTCCGGTGATGACTCCGTGGCCGGCAATGGCGGTAATGGTGGTATTGGCGGGGGAGCTTACGGCGGCGGTATCTTCGTTGACTTTGAAAGCAGACCTGTCATCTCGGACTGTACTATTATTAACTGTTCTGCCACCGGCGGTATTGGCGGAGACGCGGGAGATGGTGGTAATACAAGCGGTAACGGGAGCCAAGGCGGTGACGGGGGTGTCGGCGGTTACAACGGACGAGCCTACGGTGGGGGAATCCACTTCGCCGAGCGAGTTATTGCTATTATTTCCAATTGCCAAATCATCAACGGCTCAGCTACTGCCGGAGACGCAGGGGACGGTGGCGACGGCGGTGGGGGTGCCAGCTCGGGCATACCAGGATACGGGGGCGGATATTTGGGAGAATACTGGAAGGAAAGTGCTTATGGCGGGGGTGTATATTCAGGGATAGACAGTAGAATCACTTTCGAGGGCTGCACATTCAGCAATAACACTATAACCGGCGGTATGAGCGGCATTGGCGGTGACGCGCCAGGGAGCCGTATGCCTTTTTACAGGTATGTAATTCCCAGTTACGGAGCAGGTATCTTCTGCGGGAGCCACTCACAAACAATATTTGAGGGTTGTCATATAGCCGGCAACGCTGCAGATGACGTTTACGAACCCACCGACCCAAATCAGTTGGTTTATCGCCTTAATCCATACGTTAGTTTCGGCGGCGGCATTTGTTTCATGGATACCAACTCGGTAACAATTACTGATAGTAACTTCAGCAACAATTACGCAACCGTCGGCGGTGGTTTATACTGGGATGAAGCCGACGACTTTATGTTAACCAACTCCAACATCACTAACAACTCATCGTTCAAGGGCGGCGGAATATACGGTATCGACAGTGCGTCCGCGACGATTACAGGATGCATCATTACAGGCAATCAAGCCGTTTATCCCGGCGGTGAAGGCGGCGGTGTATATTGCGCCTCATTACCGCTACTAATCGCTGACAGTGAAATAAGATCCAATTCCGCAGATTACTCCGGTGGCGGTTTGTATTTGTCCGGAGGTGCGTCAGAGACAAAAAATTGTCTAATCACCACCAACTCAGCCCGCAGAGACGGTGGAGGCATTTCGAGTTGGTCTAATGAATTGACTATATCCAATTGTACTATCCATAATAATATCGCTTATGATTTCAACGACCCCGTTAATAGTGGATATGGTGGAGGTTTATTCTGCGGATACGGAAGCTATACGGACATTATAGACAGCATTCTCTGGAATAACTTTGGCAGCAAAGGTTCGGAGATTTCGGTCGGCACAGGCGCAGTAGAGTCAACTGTCGCAGTCTCATACTCCGATATCGATGGCTGGCAGACTTTTGAACCCAATCTGGTTAATCCCACCGCTGTCTTCGTCGATACAGGCTGCGCCCTGGACTGGGACTTCAGCAGTGTCATCGACGCTTATCCGTTCTTTGTAAATGGCTACTTCCTGAGCCAGACCGCTGCCGGGCAGTTCATTAACAGCCCCTGCGTTGATACCGGAAGCGGTGACGCAAACGATCCGAATATCGGCATGTATCCGGACAAATATACTACGCGTACAGACTACTTCGGCGACGTCAACACTGTTGATATGGGTTACCATCTTCCGAAGCCTTTCCATTTGATCGTTAGTGTGGTTGATGCTAACGGGATGGTCATTACTGACCCGAATCTTGCCCTCGGCTATGTTGTTCCAAGTGACATGTATTATCCAAGGGGCATGGTGGTACAGATCGCAGCTTTCCCGGACCCGAACTATCAGGTCAAGGAGTGGACGGGAACCGATAATGATGCAAGTACGGATCCAAATAATACGATAACAATGGATGGCGACAAGCACGTTACCGTTGAGTTCGAGGTGGCTCCAGTTTACCAGTTGACAACAACGGTAATTGGCGGCCACGGCACACTCGAAGCCCAGCCGGCTGGCGGATTTTATACTAACCGTAAGGTAGTAACGCTGATCGCGAAACCCGATCCTACCTATCGTGTCAAGGCGTGGACCGGCACCGATGATGATTTGTCTTATGCTCTGACCAATACGGTGACCATGAATTCAAACAAAACGGTCACAGTCGAGTTTGAGCTGGATATCGTTCGAAACTTGCTTGTCCCAACATCCGAATACGCCACAATTGAGGAAGCCGTAGCGGCCGCACGTTCTCGCGACACCATCATCGTTGCTCCGGGTACTCGCTACGTAAGCGACCCCAACGGCATCGATTTCCAGGGCAAAAGCATTATTTTGATGTCTGAAAACCCGGACGATCCAAACACCGTAGCAAGTACGATCATCGAATGCGCAGGCAGCAGGTTCTTCCCGCGCCGGGCCTTCCACTTCCACAACGGTGAGGACGCCAACACGATAGTAACGGGATTCACAATCAGAGGTGGTTTCATGACAGGGCCCCTCGGAATGCATGGAAGCAGTTACACTCTTACTCCCATTCCATACGAGCCATTACCCGACACTGATCCTCCAGTGCCGCGAGCCGAACGTGGCGATGACGCAATCGGCGATGGTTATGGCGGTGCAATTCTCTGTGAGAATGCCAGCTCTCCAACCATCATGAATTGCGTGATAACAGAAAACGTAGTTACAGGTGCCTATGGCGGTGATGGCGCGGACGGCGACTGGGGACCGTTTAGTTTCCGCCCACCCGATCCCAACATTACAAACATCGAAACAACCAATGACGGCCAGTATGGCGGTCATGGCGGTACCGGCATGGGAAGAGGGTATGGCGGCGCTATCGCCTGTCTCAGTGGAAGCAACCCAATCATCAATGAGTGCATCATAAAAGATAACATTGCCAGAGGTGGCGGCGGCGGTGACGGAGGCAACGGTGGCGAAGGCTGGGACGGAGGTTTGGAAAGCTCGGGCGGCTACGGCGGAGATGCCATCGGCGATGGAATCGGCGGCGGTATTTACTGTGACGGCGGGAGCACTCCCATCATCACGAATTCTACCTTCAGCAATAACATTGCCACAACGGGTCTGCCAGGAAATGGTGGTTACATGGGTGAAGGGGCTGCGCGTGACCCACGTGCCAGCGAGGGATACCATGGCTATCCATCCCCCTTTGGCGGCATAGCCGGTGGGGCAGCCTACTTTGCAAACAACACAGATCCAAACTTTACTAATTGTAGGTTCATCGACAATAAGGCCTATGAAGGATATATGTCCTACGATTACGTCATATACTACCTTACCCGTAAATACGTAGAGGACGTCCAAACATACACATGGGCAGGCGGTTTGTATTCTGAGATGCTCAACAGTGTCACTCTCACCAACTGCGAATTTACGGGCAACCTCGGCGGTGCTGTCTATATAGAATCGGTGTGTATTGTCGACTTCAACGATAGTGTCTTCAGGGACAATGAGGCAACTACTCGATTCGGCTATGGTTCTCCTTATGGTCCTTACGGTCCTTATGGTCCTTACAATCCTTTTGGTCCTTACGATCCCTATGGTTATCCCTATGATCCGAATTACATTATCTATGGACAAAGCTTTCCGGCATTTGATGCCGGTGGCGGCGCTGTTTACATTGGCCCCGATTGTAACGGCGTAAATATCCGAAACTGCGGCTTCCACGGCAACTCTTCCGCCTATGACGGCGGCGCCATTGATACCCTCAGCAGCGCCGACTTCGTAAGCTGCTCGTTCGGCGGCAATATAGCCGGCAACAATGGTGGTGCAATAGAGGCATATTATAATGATGTTAATGATCCCAATAGAACCACAACATTAACGCTGAATTTCGAATCCTGCAGCTTCGTCGGGAACCAGGCCATCGAAGGCATAGATGGATGGGGCGGCGGCGTACATTTCGAGGATTTCAACACCGCATTCAATAATTGCTATTTCATAGGTAACACTGCCAAGAACGGCGGCGGCTTGTACCTTTCCCATGGTGTTGTAACCCTGGTTGGTGGCGCCATAAATGAAAATAAAGCCATAGGTGGCAGCGGGCTCGATACCGCTGCTTATCGTACCAGCTCTTTCGGCGTAATGGAGCCTTTGGATATGAGCCTCGGTCTTGATTTCGGCGGCGGTATTGTACTCGCCAGAACCCGTACAACAATCGAAGACTGCACTCTCGCCGATAATGTCGTCGAGGGTATTAACGGCTCCGGTGGAGCAATCAGTTTCTTTGGTGGAGAAGCGCATCTGGCCAGAAACTGCCTCATAACCGGTAACACCACTACTGTGAGGGGCGGTGCGATCTCCAGCAGCTACTTCGCAACACCCAACATCAAGAATTGTACCTTCAGTGGAAACAACACAGGCAGTCTCGGCGGGGCAATATTCTGCGATTGGAGCTCCGACCCAAATATTGTTGACTGCATATTCGAGAGCTGTAACAGCCAGGCAATATATGAGGATGTCAATAGCAACGCAATTGTAAGATATTCATTATTCCACAACAATCCAGACGGCGATTACGGGAGTAATGATCCCTGTGTAGGAATCCTAACCGGTCCTCAACTTGATGCTAATAATATTTCCGGCGATCCGCTGTTCGAAGCGGGGCTGCTCGGAAACTTCTATCTTAATCAAGGCGCAAGTCCCGCTGTTGATAACGGCAGTAACAGTGCTGCTTATCTCGGCCTGGACACTTATACAACCGATCCCAACGGCGCTTTAGATACGGTTCAGGTTGATATTGGTTATCACTACTACGACCCGCTGATGCTGTCGCAATTTACGCTAACGGTCAACGTAATTATCGACCATGGCACATTCAGGGTCGTGCCTTCATCCGATCCAAACGCTGTCCGCCAGACTTTCACTGAAACTTACCCTGCCGGCACGCTGGTAACTCTAATCAGCATCCCCGATCCAGGTTACCGTACAATCTGGTCAGGAACCGACAACGACGCATCAAAGGGCAGCACGACTGTTGTGATGTGGTCCGACAAAGACGTCGCACTCAGTTTTGACCAGGCAAGAACAATTCGTGTTGCGCCCGATGCCGATTACACCTCGATTCAACATGCTATACACGATGCAGGCGATGGCGATATAGTCATCATTCCAACAGGTACTTATGCTTCTCCGTATCCGGGCTATCCTCCTCCAATCATTACGATTGTTGATAAGTCTATTACTCTTGCCGGCGAAAATCCGGATGACCCCGGTATTGTTGCGCTCACGATTCTGGATGGTTACTACTTTAACATCTCTAACGCCGGCCCCGGAACGGTAATTGACGGCCTCACCCTCAGGAACTGTAAAACGTACCTCTATTGGAGTTCACCCACCATCCGAAACTGCGTCTTCACCGATTGTACGGTAGTAGGCTCTGATGGAGGGAATTTCACAGACTACCCCGACGACGGCACAGACGGTGTCAGTGTCGAGGGAGGTGCAATAGAAATGTACAACAGCTCGCCCCTGATTCAGAACTGCGTCTTTAATGGCTGTTCAGTTACCGGCGGTGATGGAGGAAATGGCAACGGTGGTGTTGATGGACATTCCGCCGGATATGACGGCGGCTGGGGAGGATGGGCCTACGGCGGCGCAGTCTTCTGTGGGGACAGGAGCAGCCCGAGATTTGAAACTTGCTCATTTATAAACTGCTTCGCTCAGGGTGGAAACGGCGGCAACGGCGGCGGCAGCATCAATAATGCACACGGCGGAAGGGGTGGTCTCTGGCAATGGGATCAAACCCTCGAGACCGGTCCTTACACCTATCCTGACTGGTACTGGTGGGATGGCTGGGAATACGCTGACTACGATGAGGACGGAGCTTTCAGGTCCTACCTTGAGCCGTACGGTTATTACAAAGACTACTGGAAATACAGCGGCTATGGTGGCGCCGTCTACTGCGAGAATGACAGCTCACCGAAATTCCTTGACTGTACCTTTACGGACAACCAAACCTACGGCGGCGTCTGCGGCATAGGTGGCAGCAACTGGCCAACTCCCAATAGGAACCTGGATATCGAAAACCTCGGCGGTGCGGTCTATGCCTGTTACAGAAGCGATCCCGAATTCGTAAACTGCTCCTTTAATAACAATACGGCTGATACTTCAACCGTTACCTCGCCTGACGATATCATTGTCAGCTACGGCGGTGCAGTCGCTTTCGAAGATGACTGTGAACTGAAGTTCGTCAACTGCACTATTTCCAGCGGCGAGGCCTGCATGGGCGGTGGAATTTACGGGTCCATCGGCAGCCTGACGATTATAGACTGCAACATCAGCGATAATATGGCATATCATGGTGCAGGTTTATTCTCCGTCGACACCATAGGCACAATTTCACAATCTATCTTTGCTGACAACAATGCTTTCAGTGCTGTTGCTGTTCCCGGGCCTAACGATCCCAACATACCTGTTGAGGTATTAGGCCGGGGTGGTGGTTATTATTGCTGGACCTCAATCGTTGATATTAATGACAGCATCTTCACCGGAAACTGGGCACAAACATCCGGCGGCGCCATCTATTACGGCGGCAGCGACCTGGATCTTTCTGACAGACCTCTTCTCCACAACTGCCTGCTGACGGATAACATTGCCGGCCGAGATGGCGGTGCCATATCCTCGAACTGGCTCGCAGAACCATTAATCTCCAATTGTACGATATTTGACAACGCAGTTACCGGTACTGGCGGCGTGGGATACGGTGGAGGTCTGTATAGCTCCTATGGAAGCAATGTCGAAGTTATTAACAGCATCATCTGGGCCAATGCCAGTCGTTACGAGGGCTCCCAGATCGCAGTCTGTACTGGTGGCCCATCGAACGAGGCATCTGTTACCGTCTCATACTCAGATATCGATGGTTGGCAAGACCCCAACGGTGCCGAATGGGTCAATCCTGAAGCCGTTTTCGTTGATCTAACCTGCGTCCTGGACTGGGACTTCAATAGTGTCATCGATGATGAACCGCTCTTTGTCAGTGGTTTCCGTCTAAGTCAGATCGCAGCCGGCCAGTTGCAGAGTAGCCCCTGTGTGGATACCGGCAGCGACTTGGCGAGCAGTTTCGGTATGGATACGTACACCACCAAAACCGATAGAGTAAATGACGTTGATATAGTAGACATGGGTTACCACTATAGCATCTCCGGCCTACAGTATAAGTTAACTGTTAATGTGGTTGGGCCCGGCACAGTAGAGTATCAACCGAATCCGATTGATGCAAACGGCACATATAATGAAAATGCAATAGTAAGAGTAGTAGGTATACCTGATCCAAACTACTACGCAAGAGGCTGGTATGATGC
>JBARPZ010000207.1:0-9422 GCA_049643445.1 Sedimentisphaerales bacterium | reverse complement strand
CAAAATCTTCGTCTGCGAGCGAAAGGTGATGTTTGATACTTAGTTTCCCAAGCAGCCTGTCCTTTTTCATTTCAACCTTTCGGACGACGAGTTGGGAGGGTTCGCGGCCAAGCTTGTTCTGGAGGACGGATATATTTAAGCCGTCGAATACCACACAGTGTTCAGCTTCGCCGAAAGCGATAGATGCATCAGCCAGACCGTTTTTGCCCAGGATGAGAGCCGCAATACAATTGTCCTCAAGTTTGAAGATGAATTCATTCCTGTTGGATGCTTTTTGCGATTTGATAATGCTTTTGGCACGCTTGCGGAGTTCTTCTCGCTGGGCTTCCGAGAGCTTTGGGGGCGGACTTCCGGCGATAATCGTAGGTTCGCCCCAGTAGGATGAATCACAGGTTGTATTACGCTTCGGTCCCGGATGGCTTTCCAATCGCAGAAGTATTTTCCTGCCGGCGAACTTGCTCAAGTCAGCTTCTCCATCTACCCATTTCTTGCTGTCGGTGTGACGCTCGAAAAGTTTCTGATCACCGGCCCAGACACGAAACGTCACGCCGTCACTGGGAGGCTCGGTCTCTGTGTGGTCGCGTATGGCGTTGGCAAAGGTGAGTTTGATTGGCACGACATCCGGGAGCTTGAGCATATATTCGGCGAAGATAGTTCCGCTGCCGGATTTCCACGGCGGGTGCATGTTAATGGCGTGTTTTGATGTGCCGCGGGTCAGTTGGTGAATTGAAAAGCTGGCGGATGATTCTGTGGAAGAACCCTGCCAGCCAACGGGCATATAGACCAGGGGCTTATCGTGAAAGCGCCAAGTGACACGATTTGTTCTCAAAGGCCAAAGCGGCAGGGCTCCGTTGGCAGGAACGATATTGGTTGGCATTTCATCCGGCTTTCGGGACGAGGGGATCGCTTTCTCAAAATTTGATTTGAAAATTTGAACAGCGTGGGTTGTTATTGTTTGTCTCTTGTGCTTAAAAGTTGCGTAAATGTGAACGGGGTATAGTGCCGAATATGCGCCCTTTCGAGCAGCTATTCGAAAAGTAGCTTCTGCCTCCTGACCGGGAGCAACTGCGAGACGTTTTTCCGTTTCGCCGACTGCGTGCCATTCGTCTAAGAGGCCTGACATACGCAACTGTATCTGTAAAGGAGAGCTTCCGTTATTGCCGGCCGTGACCTTCACATCGCGTGGCTTGTTGTACTCTGTTACATCTTCGATGTTGTCTATAGTCAATTTCAGCGGGCCTTGGGTGACGATATGCCCATTGAATGCCATCGCTGTTGAAGTGGTCAAAAGGATTAAAACGATAAGTCCTATGCCAAAGGCCTTCATCATAAATACCTCATTTTTACTGATGACTTAATCGGATTTCGTGTTTCTCGTCAAAAGGTACCACATGGTTTGATATTTCTGCTCCAGTTTCAGAACGCCCCGAACATTTTTGTATGAGATGGGCACCTTGTGCCTTGGTACACCGTCCGGACCGAGTGCCTGACATACCCAGCCTTCGTGCAGGGGCAGTGTTCCTTGTACCACTTCGATTTGTACGGGTGTGCCGCCCCAGTTTCGGCCGACAGTCCGGCGGTCCTGGGAGAACTTCATACCGGTATTCTCACATCTGCCGCAGGCAGTGATTAGAATTTTTCGACTTTTGTTCAGCGGTCTTTTGTCCAGCGCCGTGAGCATTACAGCAGCAAACTCCGGCTTAGTAACTGAAAACTGCCCGATGGTAGGTTTCCCAAATCTCTCGGTATGGCCGGTATGCACCCATCCATCCTCGAATCCTGCCGAATACCAGCCCTTGCCGTTTTCTACGGACCAATGGAGTTTCCGTGTTTCGCCGGAACCTCCCTGCCCGCCATTGACGGCAATTGCTGAAACCACCTGCTTTTTGAGTAAGTCTTGCCATGTTATTTTTACCTTTTCAGTTAGAAGAGCAAACATATTACGGTCATGCTTGAGGTGCAGCTTTGCAAGTTCTGTAACGGTATCCGAGGATTTAGTCAAAGTAACACAGATGAATTCATTTTGTTGATCAATGCCAATGTTGGGTGGTCCTGGATCGCGGAAGATAGCGGCGCCGGCGCGCATAAAGCCCCATTTGGCAGGGTTGGTGTCGATATCAAAGTAGCTGTTCAGGTTTTCTCGATACCAATCGTCTGAGCTGTGACTATATGTATACAGCCAGATGCCGTCCCAGTCCTGTGCGGCCGCGAAGGACGCTATCATGGGGACACACTCGGCCTGTGAATCGAGAGGAGCGGGGTGATTGTATTCGCTGACGGTGAATGGTTTGCCGTGCAGGCGTTCGGCTGCCAGGCGAAACAAAGTTGCCTGGGAGGGGTAGTCCGTCATTGGTTTCTGGTCGACTAACCAGTTGCCGCTGTCCCACGGCCTGCCCGGAAAGCGCGGATGCTGCCAGTATGCGTGGGCGTCGATGAAATCCATATCACTCTGGGCGTACAGTCCCAGAGGCCCGAAGACAATTGTACCGGTTACCAGCGCCTTGCTGCCGAGATCATTCTTTATAAAGTTTCGCATTCCATCGAAGTAGGCCTTTTCCGTCTCGGCCAGGAATCGCATCCGGTCGAGTGTTCGCGTGGGTGTTTCGCTATCGGCGTAGAGAGCAACGGTGCCGGCTTTGATTGACTCACCTTTATTCAGCCCCACACGTCCACCGGGCCGAAACTCGACATTGGCGAGGTATATCGGAATGTTGTTTGCACCGAATGAAAAGCTGATGCGAGTATTATCATCATCAGCCTTTGCAACAAAGCCGTATCGGAAGGTCTTCCAATTGTCGGTCAGTTCCACTTGCTGAGAGAGGCCGAGGTTGTTCCAGGGACTATGGGCTTGGGAGAGGCCGCAGCTAATCCGGCGAGGCTTATCAGCGGCAGCCTCAAAAGTAACTGTGTAGTATTTGCCTGCCTTGACAGCGAGGCCTCCCTGGTTGAGCTGTAGGTGCCATTCAGTATCATCGGCCTTACTAATATCAATTCGCAGTGCATCTTTGTCCTTATAGCGCGTGCGTGACAGTGATGCTTTGCAGTCGGAATGTTGTTCAAGATTCCAGTTCTTCGGGACGTTTCTACCAGCTTCGATTGTCTGGAAGTTGCTGTTATCGAGCAGGTTTTTCCCCAGTTCTTCAGCCCCTTCGGACCAGATATTACGCAGCTTCTGGTCTGAGCTATAGCGTTTTTGCAACCAGGCATTGAATTTGCTTTGCAGGATATTCGCATAGTATAGTGGAAGCGTCCGCAGTGTCTGCTCGCTGCCCCACATAAAGAGGCTGTTCTCATTTGTAATTTCGACAATCGCCACGGTAGGGTCGTCTGCATAGCGGACCTTGCGATATTTGTTAACGTGGGTCAGCAGCTCGCGGGCAAATTTTTTCTGGGCATCGATGAGTGCGGGCGTGAAGATGTTGGAGATTTTATCGTATTGGCGATTGGTTTTAGGCAGATTTAGGTACTGACTGTGCGCCCGGCCGACGTGAAGGTTGATATTGACATAGATTCCACGGCGGGCAAGCTGGTCAATAAAATAATCCAGTCTTTCGAGTGCTTCCGGTTCAATGGTCTTGCCATCCTTTGTGTTCCACAGTCCACGGGGCCACCGGGCGGTGTCCATGTGGTGACAACGAATGGCGTTGACGCCGGCGGCGGCAAGGCGGGCTGAAATGTAGGGGGCATCTTCTTGTTTGGGCAGGTTTGCTCCAAATGACAGGTTGACGCCCCAAAGGCGAACGCGACCCTTGCCGCTATAGAAGTGACCGGAATGAGCAACGAGGTGCTCACTATCGATCTTGATTGGCTGCGAGGAAGGATACGCTATCAGCGAACCAGGATTTGGCCGGGCGGGAATAACGAAAGGAACAAAGTCTTGTGCAACCGCGCTGCGGCAGACAAGCAGCATTATAATGATAAATAGCGATTGTCTAATCATGGATTTAGATGTTTTAAGTTTTTTGTTCATCATTCTCAACTCCTTGTCGATAGGATTAAGCTATTGTTTTTTAGTGCTGCTGAGAGGTGATTTATCTTTGCAGCGGTCCATACGTTTCTGCCAATCGTTCAGGTACTGCTGTCGCCATTTGTTGACTGTTTTTGCTCCAGGGCGTTCGGTTTCGGAGAAGGCAGGGTCAGGGTCGTCAATCCACCAATTGGGGCGTCCTTTTCTTTTGATAAATCTTCCGCCCCAACTTTCTTTCGTCGGGTCGTCCGGGATTCCGCGCAGAAGGAAGGCATAACTCGGGGTATCGCCCATTTTTATCCTGCCGTTTTTTAACGGGACAAAATATTTTCCCAATTCGCCGTGGTTTTTAACGTGCTCGTCGACGAATGACCTGTTCCCCAAATCCGCTTTCTGGTTGCCACCCATATACCAGCCGCGGAAGGTGCTGTTATTGTGAATAAGCCACAAATCCTGGTGGTTTTCATCGATATACCTGAAAGCGTTTTGGTCATTTTTTTGGTTCCATGAAGCAATGAAGTAAACACGTATTTTTTTCTTTATGCCGGGTTCATCATGCAATGTCTGTGCGACATCGGTAATTGCGCCCCATACAAGCACATAAAGTGGCCGAGGGTCTTTTTTCTTTGCGCAATGGACGATCCATCTCGAACCTTCGGTTGAGCTGCTATAGCCTTTTTCCGGAGCGGGATTTATCGCGCCCTGTTTTGCGATTGAGCGAAGATAATCAGGCTCCGGGTATTTATCAGAGTAGGTTTTCAGGTTAGAATAATCCTTTTGGTATTTGTCAATTACTTCGAGAATATCCTTCTTTCGGCCTTTCTGAGGCGGCGATGATATAATACCTTCGGTATCGAATAAATCGGAATAGAGAAGGTAATGGACCATTGATTGAATATCATCCTCGTCGCCTCCGCCGATATCCGTTGAAATAATCACTCGATATCGGTTGCCTGCAAGGGCGCCGCCACCAAGGTCGGAGGCAGTGCCTGAACTAATAAATATGGCCATTGTGAAAATTAAAGTCGTAAACGTCCATTTTGTGGTTTTTCGAATGCCATTTTTCACGTTTGAGTCCCTCTCAACAACATCACAAAATGAAAGCGCAGCCCCGCAATGAAATCCTTGATGGTATTTCATTGTGCCACACCTGAGAAATATAATATGGAATAATACAGTATGTGCTTGTCGATATCAACCGAAAATCGAGGGTACTATTATTAGTGCGGGCTAACTACTCACGACAATCGTTTCAGTAGGTCCAAGCAGTTTGTAGCGTATTCCTCTCCAGCAGATTGTTCTGCCAAAGGCCGAAGAGATAATAAGAAATAACAGCAGTAGTGACCACGCCCAAAAGAAAAGGATGTCGGTGACGCAGGCGAGCTTCAATTTCGGCCAATCTTTTTCCAGTAATCTACTAATCATTTTCTGACGCAGTATTGCGCTGGATAGCTGACCTGCGAAGAATGAGACAGGTACGGCCAGAAGAATTAATAATTGATAATCGATGCTTGATGATTTTACTGCTGCATAAATTGCAAAGACAGAGCCTGCCCATAATCCCAGGATTGAATAGAGACTGCTGACCAATCCGAACCACCAGGTTTTCGGTGCGGTTACGCGTGTAATTAGAAATTGTCGGTGAGCAAATTCAAAGAGTTTTGGCCATGTGGTTGATTCGTATGAGGCGACGAGGCAGGCGGGGACAAACTCCACTTTTTTGCCGGCCTTTTTAACTGCGTGGCTGAGCGACAAATCATCACTTATGGTCTTTGGCCAGATTTTATCAAGGCCGATTTCTCGAAAAACGTCCACACGAATAGCCATGGAGCCGCCCCAGGCTTGATTAAAACGGGTGTTGCCAAGCAATTGGGCTACCTTGGCGTTCATAACCGAAAGAGCCAGGCTGGCCAGATTGTTTCTTCTGGGTATGAACCAGCGATAGCCACTAGTGGCGCCAATCCTGGACAATCTAAGGTGCCAGACTAAATGGCTTAACCAATCCGTACGGACACAAATATCAGAGTCTGCGAAGGCAAGGGCATCGATGTCATCGCCAATTCTCTCGTAACAATAGAGCAGATTATGGATTTTTTGACTACATGCATATCTTGTTGTTAGTTGCTCGTTGTCGGCACTTTGCTTTTCGCAGTCACCGACTTTCCCTGCAAGAAAAATCTTCACTTCCTGGGCTTTTGAGCTTTGACTTAATTGGTTTTTCAATTTACATAATTGGTCATAGGCCGGGTCCGATTTCTCAGCAACTACAAACCACAGGAGATAATTTTCATAGTCCTGATTGAACAGTGAAGTAATATTTTTTTGAAAAGCGGAATCCAGGCCCTTGCATGGCACAATCAGCACGGTCCTAAGCTGGTGCCACGAACGCTTTTTTTTGTATTTGACCAGTGTATAGCGATAATTATTAACGGTCTGAACCAGAAAGAGTAATTGTGATAGAATTGCTGCCAGGGCTATGTAGTAATACCAATCCATTCTTGCCTCTTGTGGATGCGATTAAACGGTAAATGCCATGATGCATTTGTCTATTTTGTTTTTAGAATACACGCTTTACGCTATTGAAGTCAAGGGTACAATTGAATCGATTAGCTGCTCAATGGTGTAGGATTCAGTAAGATTGATTGGGAGCAGGCAGCCGTGATTGTGGTTGGAGGCAAGAATAATCAGATTATTGCCGGCCCGGCTCCATCCCTGCGGTTGTGGTTGATGGCCGAGGATAAAAGTATCCACGTCAAGGAGTTCGGCCATTTTGTCGAGCGTGTCCTGACTGTGTCTTCTGCCCCAGGTTAAAAGGTAGGCTGAGCCTGGTTTTTCACAATCGCTGATTTCCAACGGCCTATGCAGTATCTGCTTATCGAATTTCTTGACGTAAAGATTACCGGGGAGCGAATGTGACAGCCATATTCTGTTATCACATCTGACAGCTAACGGCTGCGAAAGTAGAAATTGCCTTATTGCCAGTTTAATATCAGCGCTGACCTGCTGGAATTCTCGGTCCAGGGCCAGGTTCATTGGCTGGTTCATTTCTTTGCCATTTTTCATCACCTGGCTATCGTTGATGACAGTAGTGTCGTGGTTTCCCATGATGATATGGACTTGGTCGGGAAAGTTTAATTTATAGCGGGCAACGTCGAACAACAATTTATAAGATAGACAGCCGCCTTCTGAGTCCTGGGGGCCCCCATGTATTATTTCCTGCAGGACGACGTGTCTGTCGGGATTGTCGGCCAAATCGGAGAAAGTGACTATTCTTTCGAAGTTTCGTCGATGTCCGTGGATATCGCCGGTTATAATTAGGTTGCCTTCGGCAGGCAAATGAATCAAATTAGCGCGTCGAAATCTATCTGTGTTGCAGGCTTGACCAGCCTTGTTCAGCAGATCAATTATTGTTTGAGGCATTTTTCTTCGTTTTTATCTTGCTGCCCAATAAGCTGTGTATCATCATGTCCAGCCTCGATATAAGCGTCATCATATTTGGGGGGCGTTGCGTTGGTTTGTCTTTTACACAGTCCATTACAAGTCTTGAGATTCCTATCGGTACTCCTTTTTTCAGTTCGTGAGGTGCCGGATAATTTCTTTGAATAACAATGCCGGCAGGTCCATTTCTTTGTGGTATCAAAGTGCCATTTCTTTTGTGTATCAAGGTAGGGACGTTCTTGCCGGTGAGAGCCCAGTACATTGTGGCACCGAGATTGAAGACATCCGTTCCCGGGCCAAGGGGCTTTCGCCTGACCTGTTCAGGTGCGATGTAGGCCGGTGTGCCCTGTATACGGCGTTTGGTCGTTCCGATTTTGCAGCTCTGGCCAAGGTCTATAATTTTGATTGAGCCGGCCTTGCCCATAAGAATATTATTAGGCTTTATATCGCAGTGAATGAATCCTTCTCTGTGCATAGCATTAAGGCCGGTTGCGACCATCCTGAATACGAGCAAGACGTCAACCAGACTCAAAGTGGGAACATCTTCGAGAGATTTGCCGTCAAACAGTTCCATAGAAAGCAGCATCTCATTTACTTTGAGCATCGTGCGTATTTTCTTTAGCTTGTAGCACTTGCGGATGTAGGGGTGGTTTATTCGCTGGGCCACTTTATATTCATTCTCTGTCTGCTCGAAGACCCTCGTATCTTCCGGCCTTTCAAAGATGATTCGTTTCAGGGCGATATCAGTGTTGGTCTGGTGGTCGGTTGCCAAATAGATTGTGCTGCGGGCACCGGTTCCGATGCGTTTTTTTATGGTAAAACCGCCAACGTTGAGAATGTTTTTAGCCATATCACCGGGAAGCTGGAATTTAACAATCTATGGATATTTTACTATATTTCTGTAAGATGCGCTACATAAGCCTTCTGTTCGGTTAATTCTGCATTTTATGATGGTGGTTTCACTTATGTAGGAAATCATTTCTACATAGGAGCGCACCCACTCAATCAGGTATTTCAAAGACGATATTCTACAAAATAATCGGCTGTTTGTCCATCACAGTTGCGTTTTTTTGTGATTTGGCTGCGGAGAAAAGATACGTCTTGACAGGTTTGTGGAAATTTGGATAATGCTTTGAAATGATTTGGACGAAAAACGGTTTTTGCAGTAGAATGTGCCGGTTTTTTAGCTGTTCCCCGATAGCTCAATTGGTAGAGCGAGCGGCTGTTAACCGCTAGGTTGTAGGTTCGAGTCCTACTCGGGGAGTTAGTTAAGTTATTTCATTATAACAACTTATAACTCCTTCCAAATTAATTCATGAATTAACGGTATTTATTTCTACGCAGTTTCTACGCAGAATGGTCCTATTCTTACGTAATTCCTGTCTACTTTCGATAGGGGGAATGGGTGAGTTTGAGCATTCTGCGTAGAAATTGGACTGGGTAATTGGAAGAGCAGGAGTAGGGACAACATGTGTGTGGGATTGGTGGAGAGGTTGGAGCATCGGATTGGGGGGAGGGGGGGGAGTGGTGTGATTTGCCTACGGGGAACTGTAAAGAATTTTGCAGTGGGAACTGGTTCCCTATCAATATGATAGGATTCCTACGCCTATCAGTAAGTCATTAAATTAACATTTTCAAGAACAAAGGGTATCGACTGTACATGGAGCTTTTTTGCTCTTTTTAGTTTTATGGCAAATGGAATCCCTTTCTCCTTGTCAACATAGACTTTGACGTGATCGTTTTTCACACCAAAGACACGAAAGGAATCGGTTTGCTTGAACTTATTGCCATTTTCATCGAGAACTGTTAATTCCAATATATTTTCCGCATTCTCAATAATCAAAACATAGTACCGCCCACTCATCCAATTGCTAGCGATATCGATATCAATATAATACTCCCCAAAAACTGGGCGCATGATTAAGGTGGAGTTGTCGCCTGAGACGATAACGTATTCAGGAGACAGATTTATGAAGAACAAAAGGCGTAATCACAGTGCTCAGTTTAAGGCAAAAGT
>JBARPZ010000206.1:0-2557 GCA_049643445.1 Sedimentisphaerales bacterium | reverse complement strand
TTTGGGCAATATTGCCATCCGCAGAGGCAAGAAATTAAACTGGGACGGAGAAAGTATGAAGTTTACGAATGACAATGATGCAAACAAGTATGTTAAGGAATCGTATCGTTCGGGTTGGTCTTTATAGACCAGGAAATAGCAAACATTAGTATATTTGAGGACACTTAGTATGAGACGTTTGAGTAACATTCATATCTTTACAGCGATTATCGTGGTGGCCACAGGTGTTTTATGCTCAGCTGAAACCACCTTAGCTTCAGTAAACATTAGTGCTCCGATTAGTATCAGAGCTATCACGTCGTCAACTTCAACAGGCGGGCTCAACAAGAAGTACACCGAGACCGTTACTGCCGACAGCGGTGGGAAGGTTACCTTTAACATGGTGCTCATTCCCGGAGGCGAGTTTCTGATGGGCAGCAGCGATAAAGAGGAGGGACGCAAAGATAACGAGGGGCCACAGCATAAGGTCCGTCTTGAGCCTTTCTACCTCTGCACGACGGAGACTACCTTCGTACTGTTTCAGGCTTACTACGATGAGACCGTGCAGAGAGACAGAGACGAAGCCAGAAAAAAGGTAAAAGATGTAGACGCGACCACAGGGCCAACGCCCATCTACGGCGACCCCACAATGGGCATGGGCGGGGGAACGAGACCGGCCATTGGAGCGACGTGGCTCAACGCAATGACGTTCTGCAGGTGGCTGTCCAAGAAGACCGGCAAGAAATACCGTCTCCCAACCGAGGCCGAATGGGAATACGCCGCCCGGGCAGGGACTGAAACTGCATACTTCTTCGGCAACGACCCAAAACAAATCGCGGCATACGCCTGGTCCGAAGACAATTCCGAACAGGCCACTCACGAGGTCGCCAAGAAGAAGCCCAATCCCTGGGGCCTCTATGACATGCTCGGTAATGTGCTTGAATGGGTCCATGACTTCTACGACCCAACTGCTTACACTGCTATGGCAAAGAAGTCCCCAGCTTTGAATCCCAGGGGACCAAAACAAGGCAAGGTCCATGTGGCCCGTGGTGGCTCATGGGAAAGTCCCGCCGAAGAACTGCGCTGCCCCGCAAGGGCATTCGAGGAAGACTTTTGGCGTTTCATGGACCCGCAGGTCCCGAAAAGTAAATGGTGGCTCCCCCAGATGGGCTTCATCGGCTTTCGTGTGGCACGATCTGTGGAGCCGGCTAAATCTGAGTCGCGCAAATAAGAGTGCTCTTATGGCCCCAAAGAAATCACAACCTCAAATAGTTTGATTAAGGAGATCGATGATGAAATTTCTAAATTGCTTCTGTGTGTTATTGCTGTGTTTGGCTGCGACTGTAAGCTTCTCACATGCAAAAGAGCCAATCTTTGTTCCGGTCAAGATCGATGGGCCGGTCCACGATCCAGCTAATCACAGTTACTGGTTCGGGCCGTTTAGTGAATGCTGTTCGGTCTTAGATGTTGATGGGGATGGCGACCTCGATATTGCTGCCGGGCGAAACTGGTATGAAGCGCCGAAGTGGAAAAAGCACTCGAACTTTCGCGATGGCGCCACCACAAACGGCCCGGAAACAGACGACAACAGCGAATTCGCCCTGGACATTAATCGTGATGGACGAACGGACGTCGTAAGCTCCGGGTGGATGTATATGAAGGGTGCGTTTTGGTACGAGAATCCCGGCAAAAACGACGTGAAATGGAAATCTACGAGGATTCACCTGGCAAGGTCCATGGAAGGAATCATCCACGGCGATATCGACGGCGACGGCGATGATGATATCCTCGTGAACCACTGGACCTTGGAATCCGGCCAAGGCGTTACCTGGTTGGAATCCATAGACAAAGAGCCGTGGCTAAAAGAGCACATCATCGGCACAAAAGGTGATCTTCACGGCAACGGCCTCGGAGATATCAACGGCGACGAACGTACCGATATCGTTACCCCAGCGGGTTGGTATGAGTGTCCCGCCAAGCCAACCGAAGGTGAATGGGTCTTTCACGCCGACTATACCTGGAAAGGACCGGCCTCTCATCCAATCCTTGTCCATGACGTCGACGAAGACGGTCTGAACGACCTCATCATCGGCGCCTCTCACTCATACGGCCTGGCCTGGCTCGAACAGGTCGTCGATGCCAGCGGTAAACGCAGCTTCACTACACACTGGATCGAGAAGGATTTCGGCCAGTTCCACACTATGGAACTCGGCGACCTAAACGGCGATGGCAAACCGGACCTCGTAACGGGTAAGCGTTTGTTTGCCCATCATGGCAACGACATCAGCGCATTTGACCCGCTGTTCGCTTTCTGGTATGACATTCAGGGCGGCAAGTTCGAACGTCACGTACTGTCATATAACCATCTGCCCTGGTATTCAGAAGAGGAACGCTTCAATCCACCACCTAATGGTGGTGTCGCAGTTGGAATGAAATTGAATATCGTCGACCTCGACAAGGACGATGACAATGACATAGTGATCGCCGGCAAGACCGGCCTTTACGTCTTCTACAATAAAGGTTACCCGCCTTCACCGCGCCGCGAGTACAAACTGCCATCCCACGACACTTACCCCAC
>JBARPZ010000205.1:0-2673 GCA_049643445.1 Sedimentisphaerales bacterium | reverse complement strand
GTCCCACTATATGGAACGCCGACTTTACAACCGAAAGGGCTAATTCAAATTACGGCAATCCGTACTTGTTTACCGGCCGAAGAGTGGATATACTCGATTCCGGCTCTCTAAAAATTCAATACAACAGAAACAGATACTACGACTACTACTCCGGTAGATGGCTGACTCAAGACCCGCTGGGAATAACACCTAATCCACAATGGCCTAATAGATTTGGAATAATTGGCCAATATGGAGATGCGATCAATTTGTATCAATACGTTGCCTCAAATCCATCAGGAGCGTCTGATCCGTGGGGTTTGCAGGCGCCCATAAGCATCGGTATCGGCCTTCCTCCAGCATCGCCGCCAGGTCCTCTGCCACTCACACCACCGGATTGTCCTCACGATGGATGTCCTACAGGTTGGCTTGATCCCTTACCTTCTACAGGCAGGATGGGTGATTGGCATGTAGAGGATGCATTTGCATTTTTCATCAGTGGCAACCCTCTCATCGGGCTCATTAGGCTCCTCAGGCCTGATAAAGTTGAGTTTAGCCACGAAAGCACGTTCGCACATCGGCTTGCCGAACGCAAGGGCTTTCATGAATGGAGTCGGCCGAACCATGGATTGAAGGATATACTTATATCCAAAGGAGAATACTATGCTCACAATCTCGGACCGTGTGATTGCACTTGTTTCGGTTACTCGCATTCTGGGGTTGGACTTGGGTGGGTGATTAATGAAGATGATGGCATAGATGATTGGGTAGGTTTGATAAATAGATGTGACGGTCCAGAGGATGCATACTGTGACCTTGAATATACAGTAAGATGTTGTGTTAAAAAGGCCTGTGTTGATGGAAAATTTGTAGGTGAACTAGCATGTCGGGTCCGTTTTGATATGAAAGATACGTATTCATTTGATGTGACATCATGGAGACCTGCACGTCTGTTGGGACGTCCATTCGAGCATATAATCCATTTTGATAAGACGCTTGATGATACGATTCCACTTCCTGAGTAAAGGGACGGTTTATGGTAATTAAGAAAGTGCGGAACTTTATTCTGAGATTATTGATTGGAGTTGCAATTGTTCTCCTTATTTGGTATCTTTTAGTAAATATCGCCTTTGTGTTCGGTCAAGGACAAGACCCAGAATTTGACTTTGGCGATAATTATACAATGTCACATCTTCGTATATATTACTCATCACCGGAAGAAAGGGAGTACTATCCTATAGGTAGGAATATAATTGGTGAACAAGTACGCAAATTCGCACTAAGCAATCCATGGTTCATTGGATATACGGAAAAAGGTTGGTTTGCGATTCAAAAAAAACTGCATGAAGTACATTATCCCATTTCAAAAGAAAAGTTACACAACATTACAGGTCTTAATCTTTCATCTATCAATATGGAAAGAAATCCTGGACCATACTTGATCGTGCGTCCTCAGGCACTTGCTGCCAAAGCCAAAGCAAACCGATTCTGTTGGATTCTACTTTTTGTTGTGCCTCTTATTTTTGGATTTGCCCCTTATGCACATAAAGCAATGGGAGCAAAATGGAAAAATAGGGAAAAATAGGACGGTTACTGTTTTTTTGGAAGGATAAGAAAGATTGACTCTGTAGACAGTGAAACAACGCTTTATTACGATAACTATACTGTCCGGTCTTGATATGAAAAGAAATCAGTTAATTATTCTATCTGCTTTTGTTCTTTCTCTTTCGATCGGTTTGCGGCAATCGGCTTCGGCAGCAGAGATACTTTTGCCGAGGATTTCTTTTGAGAAAACAGTTTGCGATTTAGGCGATGTCGGCCAGGGAACGAAAAATACCTGCGAGTTTAAATTCATAAATACCGGCCGGGGCCTGTTAAAAATAGGAAAAATCAGCCGAACCTGCGGCTGCACAGTCTTCCACCTCGACAAGAAAGAATACACCCCAAACAAAACAGGAACAATAAAAGTAATCTACACCGCAGGCAAATCCACCGGCCATATACAGAAAAGCATCTACGTTCCAACTAACGACAAAGCCAATCCTAAAATAAAGCTGACAATCACCGGCCGACTGACCGGCGGAACTCCATTTGAGGCGAAAGATTCGATTAGAGTAATAAATAAAGCCAGCCGAAAATCCCCTAACTAAAGCCCTGATTACATCAAGGCCCTAAATATGCAAAAAGCCCGATAATCTTGTTGACTTTCAGGCCTTTATTTGGTAAAAGTTCTTTAGTGCCCGCGGCTGGCGTGGGCGCCTGGTTTTTAAGAAATCTTAAGGGAGGATTAATGTCATGAAAAATCAAACCAAAATCCTGTTAATGTCCCTGGTTGCAGCCGTCCTTTTCGCTGGCCTGTTGCAGGCAGAAGAACGCGATAGGAACGTAGAGGTCCGCGGAGTCTTTGTAAAGCGGGTCGAACGCCCGGTCGGAGAACGAGAGTACTTGGCTCTCGTCATAAAGCCCTTTGAACGCGATGACCATGTGACCGTCCTCGTACCTCGCAACGACGACTTTATGCACGCCGCTCGCGTACTGAAAGAAGGCGACAAAGTGGAAATCGGTTTTGTGATCGAGGAGGGGCAAAAGTGGTTAAAACGCATCAAAGTCGAGCGCCGCACAGAAGAACCCCGGCCGTCTGAAGAAGATGCCCACCACCGTGAGCTTAGCCAACACCGCAAAGAGCTCCAAAAC
>JBARPZ010000204.1:0-3614 GCA_049643445.1 Sedimentisphaerales bacterium | reverse complement strand
GTCAGGTGACATCATCAATTTGCCACATAAATGCCTTCAGGCCTTCTTTACCCAGCTTCTTTCGCATCTGCCGGACGTTGTCCATCAGCTCTTTTGCCTTGGTCTGGTCGGTAACAACCAAAGTGCCACAATTTATGGCAGGCCAGACATCCGTATTCAAATGCGGCTCACTCAATTCGCCTTTACCCAGGGTATTCGGAAATTTCGTATAGCACTCAATTCCAACAGAGGCAAGGGCTTCATTGACTTCCTCATCTATCGCCGCATTATGGATTATCAAAACAGCTTTCATAATCATCCTCTTACAGCAGAGGCCCTGAAGCCTTCGAAGACACTATAAAGGACGGGCATCAAAACCAGCGTAATGATGGTCCCGACACATAAACCACCAATTACTGTTATAGCGAAAGGCACCCAAATTTCAGAGCCTTCTCCCCTTGAGAAGGCAAGGGGTGTCATGGCGAGCATTGTAGTAACGCTCGTACATATCACAGGGCGCAACCTGCTGCGTCCTCCTTCAATAACTGCCGAGTAGACATCAAGTCCCCGTTTCCTTAATATATTAAGATAGCTGATAAGAACAATTCCATCATTAACGACAATTCCGACAAGCATAATCAGGGCAATAAAGCTCATAACACTCATTGTCTGACCGGTAACAGCCAATGCGAGAATGACACCAACAAAACCGAAAGGTATTGAAAAGAATATGATAAAGGGGTCACGGAATGATTCAAACTGCGAAGCCATTACCATATATACCAGGCCCATCCCCAGACACACGGCTATAATCAGTAGCTGGAATGCCTCCTGCCTCTCTTC
This sequence comes from Sedimentisphaerales bacterium, assembly GCA_049643445.1. Classification (GTDB taxonomy): domain Bacteria; phylum Planctomycetota; class Phycisphaerae; order Sedimentisphaerales; family Anaerobacaceae; genus CS2-K091. The sequence goes on along the minus strand of JBARPZ010000204.1, from coordinate 2,792 downwards.
TTCGGCGCCGGCAAATTTATAACTGAAACCCGGCGGGGCAGGGATTTTATCCAGGGCTTTCTTGACCTCTTTTACAATCGAACCGAGATCTCTGTCACTGACCGCACCGGAGACCATGATATAGCGGGCCTGGTCCTTTCGCTCAATCTTTGTAGGACCCACACCATACTCAAATGTCGCAATATTGACCAAGCTGACCTGACCACCTGTGGGAGTGCCAATAAACACATCACGTAAATCTTCAATCCTGTCCCTGTCTTTCGGTTGAAGTCGAACTTCCACATCATATTCGTCTCCACCCTCGCGATACATGGTTGCGGCAGTACCTGCAAAATAAGTCTCAATCTGTTTGCCGATGGTTCTTACATCGAGACCAAACATGGAGGCCTTTTCCCGGTCAATGACCACCTTTATCTCGGGTTTTTCCTCTTTTCGGCTGATTTGAACATCCTGCACCCCTTCAATATTTTCCATCGCCGATCCGACAAGTTCGGCATACGCTCTCGCATCCTCCATGTCATGGCCGTAGAGTTCAACGGCCAATTTGCCGGCGGTGCCGAATATCAACGCCTCAATCGGGTCTTCGGCGCTATAACGAACGACCGTTCCCGGTATACTATCTGTAATTTGGCGAAGCCGCTTGATGATATCATTCGGCGAAGCATCGCGATCTTTCATGCGTTTCAAGCTGATAAACAAAATCCCCTTATAGCTCTCTTCCTCTGTTGCAAACTGCGAGGAGGCGCCGCCGTAAACACCCCAGCGAATAAAACTGTCCCGCCGCTCAGGAACATTATTTCCCACTATTTCCTGTAACTGCTGCGCTACGGCGCCGGTGCGCTCATAGCGTGTACCTATAGGCAGCTCATAATCCGCGGACAACCGATTCTGGTCCTGCTCGGGAAAGAACTCGGTGCCAATGAATCCGATAATTCCAATGCTCCAAACAAAAAGCAGCCCGCATGAAACAAAAACCGTTTTGCGATTTTTCAGCGACCAGTCCAGGAATTTGACGTACAATTGTTCGAGTCTGTTTAAGACAGCCTCGCCCCATCGAAAAAAGAAGTCCAGAACTGATTTTGAAGAGTCCGGATTTCGAACAATAAGAAGCTTTGAAGAGAGCATTGGAACGAGCATAAGCGCCGTAAACAGGGAAGCCACCAGGGCCATCGTTATAATAGCGGCAAACTCGCCAAATACGACCTCGGTTATCCCACCAACAAATATAATCGGCAAAAAAATCGAAATGGTGGTCAGGGTTGAGGCAATGACAGCTACCCCGACCTCATTTGCTCCGAAAATAGCTCCTTCTTTGGGGCGTTGGCCCTTATTGCGATGGCGATTGATGTTATCCACAACAATGATGGCGTTATCAACAACAAGTCCTACCGAGATGGCCAAACTGGCCAGTGAGCTATCGTTAATCGTGTAACCTGCCAAATACATCAGGAGAAATGTGATGATTAACGAAGTTGGAATGGCTGCAGCCACTATCAGGCTGGCGCGAAGGTCTCTGAGGAAGAAAAGAAGCACCACAAAAACAAAGAAAACAGCCCAAAGAACCGTACCGCGTAAATTTCCAACGGAGGCCAGTATGAACTCCGAATTATCCATGACCATCTTGGGCTCAATATCCGGGGGCAGCTTCTCCTTAATCTCTTCAAGTTTTTCCTTAACGGCCCTTGCCACCTCTACCGTGTTTTCGCCGCTCTGCTTCTGGATGAATATGGCCATCGCCTTCTTGCCATTCATTCTCACATCAAAGGTCCGCTCTTTGAAAAAATCGCTTACGTTGGCCACGTCTTTAAGCTTTAAAGGTATTCCATTGCGTCGGGCCACAACCACTTCAGCCACCTCCTCTGGGCTGGAAAATTCCTCAGGCGTTCGGAGCAAATAGTCTTTGTACCCGGTTTTTAAGTTACCGCCGGGAGTACTAATGTTTTGGGCGGCCAGGGCCAGTTTTATCTGGTCGACCGACAAATTCAAAGCGGTGAGTCTGTCCCGGTCAATATCCACCCTTATCTGCCGTTCCAAACCGCCGCCGGCCGTAGCTGAAGCAACTCCTTTGACACGCTTGATAGGATCTACGATCTCATCATCCACGATATCCTGTAAATATGGGTAGCTGTCCTCAGCGGTAATCGCAATAATCGCGATGGGCATCATGGCAAGGTCGAACTTAAAAATGACGGGACTTTCGGCATCTTCGGGCAGCCGCTCTCGAATCAGATCAATCCTCGCTCTAACATCGTTCATCGATTCATCTATATCCTCGCCCCAATTGAATTTCAATGTTACAGCGGACATTCCCTCTTTCGAAACCGAGATGACCTCATCAACGCCGGAAATAGTACTGAGAGTATCCTCCATCGGCTTTGTTAACAGCGTCTCTATCTCCTCAGGACCCGCTCCCTGATATGCGGTCAGGACCGAGACGGCCGGGATTTCCATATCCGGCATCAGGTCCAGGCCGAGCATGGACAAGGCCACAAGGCCCAAAACGACCATAGCCACAAATATCATCATGGTCGTAACCGGTCTGTTTACTGACAATTGAGCCAACTTCATTTGATATCCTCTATCCGGACAATCCTAACGCCTATTCCGTCCATAAGAAAGTTCATGCCATTGACCACGAGCGTCTGGCCCGCCTTCAGACCCTCTGTTATTTCGTATCTGTCGCCCTGTTTTATGCCAATTTCAACAATTCGCTTATGGGCAATTTTACCATAATTTTCCTCGCCAATGACGTAAACATAATGCTTATCAATCTTACCGCCAAGAATTACATC
>JBARPZ010000203.1:0-5825 GCA_049643445.1 Sedimentisphaerales bacterium | reverse complement strand
TTATAACGGGACTTTTCTCTTCTGCCGTCATTGGCTCGACAGTAATCCGCAAATAGCGGTAATCGTTCCCGGGCAAATCAATCTTTTCAAAGCGCGTGCGGTAATCAACCGCAAAAACAAACGCCCTATCAACAACTGTAAAGAACTGGACATTATCGTTGGAACCTTCAACCTTAACAGGTCGCCTGAAGTTGTTTCCGCCGGTATCGACTTCGATTTGATTCTTCACAATTTGCCTGCCGAAATCCAGTGTCACCATAGCGGCCCTGTCTTCATTCGTTGAGCGGTTTATTAAGGCTGGGTTATACTTGAGCCTGTCCGTAATGTCCCCTGGCTTAGCCAGCACGTAAGGAACATGCCGGTCGTTCGCATCTAAAAGCCGGATGTCGGCCAGGTCGAGCCTGGCCGCGTCGTAAATATCAGGTGTAAGCGTCAGCCTGCAGTACCGGTCGGTACCTTCCTCAACAGTTACCTGGGCCTGATATTTCCAATTAGCCAGGTCAAGCGCAAATACATAGCTTACCATCCCCACCAGCAATACAACTATGAACAAAATTTTTAACCTTATCATATTTAGACCTCGCAATCTCTATTCCACACTTTTCTCTTCTAACATGGCATCGAAAAAGCCCTTTTTTCTCAGGAATTGATAAAGATAAGAGACGCCCACTAATGTAATACCCGTGGCCAAAAACGCGGCGATTCGATACACGCTTTTAACGGTGCTGGTGTCCAGAATGAAGACTTTGGCCAGCAGGAGCACGAACAGACCCAGTGCAATGTACCTCAGTAGCGGCACTTTTCGCCAGAAACCAGCCACCATCAAAGCCGCTCCATACACCGCCCACATCACGGAAATATACATATGCGATAAGAACCTCCAATTGGGAATCTTATCAGCCTCTTCAGCGAATCGGTTTCGGCAATACCAGTAAAGATAAATCTGCTCTGTCAGCAAAATCCACAGCACGAATATCGCCGCCAATGTAAAGATTGTAGCGAATACAACGTTGTATTCTTCCGTAAATATTGTGGAGAGTGCAGTTTCCTTTTCTTCCTTGGCCGAACGCTTCAACAGAATCGCGGCAACAAACAGCCCTGCAACAAATAGAAGGGCTATTGCAAAATCGACGTTTACAAAAATTCTGAAGCTGTCGATGTAAACCTCAGTAAAGGCCACCATCGTAATAATCGCGCCTGCACCTGCCAAAATCATCGAAATAATCTTGCTTGCTATCCCTCGCGGACAAATCGGCCGGATTAGAAACAGCAGCGGAAATACCGTAAATATTATCACCATCCCCCGGATGAAGTCTCTGTTCCCGATGGCGTTTTCGACCACGTTATAATCACAATGCCACCACCATTCCATTGCTACGGCCGCCATCAACAAAAGTACTGTTGCCGCGTAAAGAAATTGCGCAATTAGTCCGCGTTCAACCTCTGTCAACCGTGTAGTCCTTCTGTATATGATGTAACAGACAAGAAGCGCACCTGTAACAAAGCACCAGGTTCCAAAAGCCTTGTTAAACACAGGCGTAAATGCCGCTGTATGCATCGGCAGCCGGTGCAGTAACTGGGCGAAACTCAACAAAAGCGCAGCAGCGGCGCCGAGCTGCGTCCAGATACTGCGATAGCGCAAACCAATGACCGCCAATATAACGCCTTCCACGGCCCACGCCATTGCAATCGCATACATCTTCAAATATAGTGGAATCGCTATCGTAAGGAAAAACAGTCCAATCGCCAGCAGCGCAAGTCGCAAATCCAGGTCATCTATACACCGTCTGGCTACCGCACTCATCATAGCCAAATGCGCAGCGCACAATCCGAGAGCACAGAATGCAAGCCCCTGGCGATATTCTGCAAATAGAATCATCCACAGGTAATAAAAGACCACTGCCGCGTTGGCCAGTACAAGTATTACGTCTTCCTTCTTAGCTTTGACCTTCTTTACCAGTTCGTAAAGCAGTGGCAGCACAAGGTAAACGCCGAGAAACACTCCCAGCCAAACCAGCGCAATTGCGATTTGTTCCGGTGCTCCCTCAGCCGTTCTCATCGCTGGTCGGTAAAATTTCTCAAACCATCCGGTATACAGCACAAATGTACCAACAAAGGCAAGTACATTGATAGCTCGCCATTTCCGATAAAGTGCACAGAGCATTGCGCCAACACCCAGGATGAGAGTGTAAGTGAATAATGCTATCGGTCGATTCTCCCCCGTAGAAACTAACACAGGAGTCAGGAAGCCACCAAGCAAAGACAGAAACGCCATGATCATTTCATTCAAACTCACGGCGTAAAGCATCGCGGCCGCCGTCACAAGTATTGCAAGAGCAAAAGCCGGTGTCGTATCAATCAACTCGTAATAGGCCCGAGCTGAAAACACCGCCGCATACAAAATCGCAAAACCCAACGCTGTCACGCCTTTAGCCACAATGCCGTAGCCGCGCCGCCGCGTTACCTCACCGACCGCCAGGGCAACAAGGCCGGCAATTGCAGCTATAACGACTCTGCCCAATGGGCCTATCCACTCATTGTCGTAAGCATACTTGAGGAAAAATCCTACTGAAAAGACGACCGTAATGACACCTGCGATAAGAATCCACTGTGTACCTATCCTTTGTTCGAGCGTAAGCGTGCCGGCCTTTTTGACTGGCTCGGGCTTCTTTGGCTCTTCGACTTTAGCTGTTTCAACCTTTGAAGCCTCAGCTATTTGCGCCGTAATAACCTCTATAGGCCGTTTCTCTTTTCTTACCTCGGCCGGCTTCTCGGGTACTACTGACGGTTTTGGAACCTCCTCCTTTCTTGCCGGTCTTTCTACTCTCTCCGGCTTAGGAAATATCGCCTTTGATTTATTTAACGCGATAATGCTGATGATGAGCGCAACTGGCCCGCACAGAAAACAGCAAATAGCCAGTAGAACCAAAAGAATGATAAAACCTTCCATTTGCTCCACTTCTTAAACAGGTTTTAAGACGTTTTCACTTCTATCGAACTCATTTTGCGGATACACAATAGAATAAGCCAATCATACCGACTCATCAACTTTTTTCTTTACAACCTCACGGTTGCGGATTGCAAAGATTTCAATCGAGCTCGCATGTAGCTTCAAGAATTATCTCATTTGTGTGAAAATAGGTAAGATTACGCCTGCGATTCCTGCTGTTCGTCTTTCGGGCGGGTTTTCCATCTTCGGTGCAGCCACCAGTATTGGGTCGGGTCCTCACGTACGAATTTTTCGATTGCGCTGGTGTATTCGGCTGTAATCCACTGGAGCGGGTCTTCTTTGTCAGCCCATTCCTGGGGCGTAATAATCCTGTTGACCCCAATCTCAAAGAAAAAGCGATTATCAACCCTTCTGCTGTAACCAACTCCTATCGGTACATTATTGGTAATAGCAAGCAGGGCTATGCTCTTATAAGTGCTGGCCTTTCGGCCGAAGAAATCAACGAATATCCCTTTTTTGCCGGCATCCTGGTCGACAATGAAACAGAGCGTGGCACCGCTTGAAGTTAGCTCCGACATAAGCTCTGCGGCGCCTTTCTTATCGATTATTTTCTGTCCGACCCGCCTCCGGACATCGTATAAGTATTTGTTAATATACTTGTTATCCAACGGGCGGGCAATGCTGTAAATGTTATAACCGAACAGGCCCAGCATATAGCCCATAATTTCAAAGTTGCTGTAATGGCCTGCGACCATAAGCATTCCGTTGCCCTCTTTCATCAGCCATTTGGCCCTTTCAGCGGTTTTGAAGCGTGAGTAATCCCGCCAGTTATTTTTTTTCACCAGCCTTGGAGTAAAGAGCACATCAATTGCAAGCATCACGATATGTTCGAAACTTCTCCGGCCTGTCTGCCGGAACCATTCTTCGCTTTTTTCAGGGAAGCTGGCGCGAAGATTATCCAGAGCGCGTTTTCGGCCTCGATGATAGTGTTTCCATAACAATCTGCCGAGAAAACAAGCGGTTTTTAGATTAGTCTCTACGTCGAACATGTAAAGAACAAGGATAAGAATCCGCAGCGCAACATAAGCCAGCCAATCTATAAAGGGATTGTGTTTTTTCTTTTTCTTCTTTCGAGTGGCAGAATCTGTCATACACCGTGATTTTAGACTTAAAACAGTCCCTGTCAAGCCTTAGTAAGTCATATTGGGTGTTTCGGCGCCGAAGTTAATACCTAATATCGAACGCTGGATGTATGAGTAAGTCTATATGGATTCTTATTGCAAAGAATTGAATTTAACGATAATGTTAACCTCGTAAGATGCCTATGGTGTTAGCCCCATAAGAAGTTCTACTATTGACAAAGGGTACCCGCTGAAAGGACTGAAAATGAAGAAATTCACTCTGCTTACACTTGTGGCGGCCCTCATTTGTTTCGCCTGTCTGCAGGGGGGGGGGTGGGCGTCATCGAAAAGAGATGCTGTCAGTATCGGAAGGAGAGATTACATTGATTTTGAGCCCACCTTTCCATTCGCAGTTTATAAAAAATCGATTACAGAATCTGCACGGGATATTCCATTAGCTTTCGATGTGGACGTTGTGGTTGTCGGCGGTTCGACGGGTGCTGTTACGGCTGCTGTTGCAGCGGCCCAGAAGGGTGCGAAGGTTTTTCTTGCGGCATCCCAGCCTTACCTTGGGGAAGATATTTGCGGTACGTATCGGTTGTGGCTTGAACCGGGTGAAGAGCCGATGTCAACGCTTGCGAAGAAGATTTTTTCGGAACCGGCAGTTGTACCTTCGGTGGGTAAGGGAATTGCTTTTACCTACAAAGCCGACAAACCATCCGCCGGTGTTCATAAAGATACACCTACACCATCGTTGCTTACCGACGGAAAGTGGAGCAGTGCTCCTGCCCAAAGCGTTCAATACGACGGCGACGTAACAATTACCGCTGAGCTGGGCAGGGAGCATGGTTTTCAAAGGGTCCATGTGCTTGTCTATAAGCGAGACAATGACTTCGAGGTGGAAAGCGTGACAGTTTCGGTTAGTGACGACCAACAGGAGTGGAGAGAAGTTGCAGTTATCAAAAATGAGAAGCTTGGCACGGGTTCGTTTGAAGAGTCGGCGATTGACCTTTCGGCACCGGTGAAGGAGAAGGCCCGCTATGTAAGGCTGTTCGTTAAGAAAAGCGAAAATGTCGAGAGAATCCTTTTAGGCGAAATCGTGCTGGAGCAGGAGGGGTCAACTGTCGAATCAAACGAAAGGCCTCGCATCCCTCCGACACCGATGCAGGTGAAGCAGGCGCTGGATGAGGCACTGCTCGAAGCGGGAGTGCAGTTTTTGTATGGCTGCTATGTAACGGACGTGCTTCGTGACGGGGCGGGCAATCCCGCGGGTATTGTTATGGTCAATCGTTCGGGTCGGCAGGCCGTTAAAGCCAAGGTTATTATCGACGCCACGCCGCGGGCAACGGTTGCGAGGCTGGCTGGTGTGGGCTTTCGGCCATATCCCGCCGGGATACAGAGCTTTAAGCACATCGCTGTGGGCGGCGAAATACAGACCGGTAAAGGTATCCAGGCACGAAAGATGCCCATGCCAATCACAGGACGTCAGGTTATAGAATATACACTTGAGATTCCAATGAAGGATGGTTCTTTCGCGTCCTTTGCCGAGGCCGAGCAGGTCGCACTCGACAGGACCTGGCATACGGGACAGACGGACGCGACAGAAACGCTCTTCCAGGTGCCGCCTGACCCGATGAGCGGAGAGGCGTCTCTATCCGGTGACTGGCCCGGAGCTGAAAAAGTCAATCTTGATGTATTCCGGCCGATGGGTAGTAGGCACCTGTATGTGCTTGGCGGCTGCGCTGATGTATCAC
>JBARPZ010000202.1:0-2011 GCA_049643445.1 Sedimentisphaerales bacterium | reverse complement strand
GGCTACACCAAAGCTCAATCAGACCACTGGCTCGCAGAAATACAAAACGGCAAAACACGAGAGGATTATGAGCAATTAAGAATGTTCTAACAGTCGTCACATTGTTACAAATATGCACAAGAGGAACTTACCTGTTTCCCACCACACTTTGATGTGTATCGTAAATGGCACAGAGTTTGAGCACTAATTGTTCTATCGCGACCTGTGGTTTTGTTCGGCCGGTTTTTATGGCGTAATCAATACCGGCCAATTGCTGTATGCCATCGCCGATTTGTTTCAAGGTCATTTTTCGCAGTTGCGCAAAGAAGCTGTCTTTATTGCCCCATATTCGCAACTGGTTAATAATCTCGGCCTGACGAACACCCTTTTCAAGTAAGACTTTAGCGTTGAACATCCTGCGCAGATGAAATGCGAACGCGCCGACCACCTTGAACTCAGTTGATTTGTCCGATGCGAACATATTTCTCAGCCTCTCCACTGCAGCGCCGGCATTGCCGGCTAAACATTTATCAATCACCGCAAAAGCATCGAATATCCGGTTATGGCCTATCAGCTTCTCTACATGTCCCGTTGTTATCTTCTTTTCGGAATCTGCAAACAATGCCAATTTGTCGATTTCACTGTACAGCCGGACGAGGTCATCACCGACCAGCTCGACCAGGATCTCGGCCGTATCTTTGCTTAGTTTTTTCGAGTATGCGTCGCTCGCATATTGCATAAGACGCGAAGGCAGTTGCCATGCCTTGGGCTGCGCCACGCTGATTAGTTCGCCCACTTTGGAAAGCTTCTTAGCTAACCTGGTGTTGCCCGGCCAACTGTTTACAGTCAATATAAATATACCGGTGGGGCAGGGGTTGTCGAAATACTTTTCGAGCAGCTCTCGGTTTTGGGATACGAAATCGTCGGCGCCTTTTATAACAACAACCCGCTTGTCTGTTAAGAACGGGGCCGTTCGCAGCTCATCCAGAATATCGGCAGCCGTAACTTCTTTGGGGTCGGCTTTAAAAAGGCCTGTTGCCCGTTCCGAAGGCTCTACAAGCACATCGAGCATCCGGCGGCACTTCTCGTTCACAAGGGATTCTTCTTTGCCGGCTATTACATAAATGGGTTTGTATCTTTTCATAACGCATAGCGGCGAGCATACACATCGGCCGGCAACGGAACAACGAATAGGGCCCTGCTTTTACCTCCGCCTTTTTGTCTTTTTACTTTTTGAACGTTTGGGCTCGGATTCAGGTTTTGCTTTAGCTTTCGGCTTCGGTTCCGGTTCAACCTTTGCTTTCGGTTCCGGTTCGGGCCTGGCTTCGGTTTTTGGTTCCTGATTGTTATTGGATTTTTCTTTTCGATTATTCGCGTTTTCGTACGCAATCTTCTCTGTCGCAACGAGTTTATCATCGGGCTTGAGCTTGATTAACCGCACACCCTGCGTATTTCTGCCAATCGAACGGATTTCGTCCAGTCCCGTGCGAATAATCATCCCGCTGGCCGTTATCAGCATCAGCTCGTCTTTGTACTGTACGGCTTTGAGCCCCACCACTTTGCCGTTGCGGGCCGACGTCTTTATGTTTATCAGGCCCACTCCGCCCCGGTTCTGCGTACGGTAATTCTCAAGGCCCGTCCGCTTTCCGTAGCCGTTTTCACAAACCGTAAGCAGCGAGGCTTTTTCTTCGGCAACAACCATATCAACCACCAAGTCGCCGGAACGCAGCTTTATGCCTTTGACCCCGCGTGAGACTCTGCCCATTGACCGAGCTTGTCCTTCGTCGAAGCGTATCGTCATACCGTCCCGGGTTCCAAGTACAATCTGGTCGCTGCCCGTTGTCAATGCCACTCCAATCACGGCATCGTTAGGATCAAGCTTGATAGCTATGACGCCGACCGACCTCGGGTTGCTGTAGGCACTTAGTTTGGTCTTTTTAACCAGGCCGTTTTTCGTGGCCATAATAAGCTGGCGCTGCGCTGTCTCGTCGTCCTTGTCATCGAACCTTCGCACATTGATTATGGATGCTAC
>JBARPZ010000201.1:0-1754 GCA_049643445.1 Sedimentisphaerales bacterium | reverse complement strand
ACTGCTTTATCGACACAGGCGACGATTGCATCACGTTGAAATCCGGACGCGATGAAGAAGGCAGGTTGAAAAGCAGACCTACGGAGAATGTCACCATTACCAACTGCGTAATGTACAAAGGCCACGGCGCCATAGTCATCGGCAGCGAAATGTCAGGAGATGTCCGCAACGTTACTGCCAGCAACATCGTATGTGTGGGAACCGACCGTGCTGTCCGTATCAAGAGCACACGGGGCCGTGGCGGCGCCGTGGAAAACATTCGCTTCTCCAACTTTGTGGTCGAAAACGTCAGAGAGCCAATCTATATTACAAGTTTTTACACAAAGACCGACCCTGAGCCTGTTTCACAGCGGACACCAATCTTTCGTGACATTGCCATAAGCCACTTTACTATCAAGAACTCCCCGTGTATGGCAAAAATCCTCGGCCTGCCTGAAATGCCCATACAGGGACTGCGTATTACCGACGTGGTAGCCTCAACTGACGTAGGATTACTGTGTGACAGCACTGTGGGCCTTGAGCTGCAGAACGTGCAGGTCAATACCAACAAAGGTCCCGCTTTCGAGTTCAGGAACTGTAAAAATCTCGAGCTCAATGGAATCAAAACGACGAATCCCCGATCAGACGAGCCGGTCGTCCGGATGGAAAACGTACAAGATGCCTTTATTCACGGATGCAGGGCACATCCCGGAACAGGAAGCTTTCTCGAACTTAGGGGAAAAACTACGAAAGGCATTCTTTTAATTGGAAACCAGCTTACCGCTGCAAAAAATTCCTTCGTTTTGAAAAATGGTGCTCAGAAAAGAGCGGTCGCGGAGAAGTAAGAAATGCATTTTATTGAGAAAGAAGCGAATTAGTACCTGTTTCGGAAAGAAAAAACCAACGATGTCACCCCTGCGAAAGCAGGGGTCCAGAGCGAAAAAACTGGATTCCCGCTTTCGCGGGAATGACAGATACTGTTTCCACAACACAAACTAATTTAGAAGGGGAAACATTATGAAAAACGATATTATTCACAAACCACGCGTTGCTTTGACCGGCAGCGAATTGTCACGGCAGGGCGAAGGTATGGGCCGGCGCGAATTCTTGAAAAGGGCTGGCTGCGCCGGTGCCGGATTGGCCCTTGCCGCTATTCACCCGCAGGTGTCTGCTCAGCCGGTCGACGAATTGCAGAAACGAGTCCTCGGTCGAACGAACCAGAAGGTCTCCATCCTCGGTCTCGGCACAGCACCGGTGGGTGAAGGGCCTGTTGGAGTTCAGGAGGGCATTAAAATCTTTAGTGAAGCCATCGACCGCGGCGTTACTTATATCGATACCGCCAGGATATACGGCAACGCTGAGGAGATACTCGGTCACCTGATACCGAAGCGGCGCGACAAGCTCTTTATCGTCACAAAGGTATCGACCGACAATGCAGCCAGAGCAGAACGTTCCCTGAGTGAATCACTGCGCCGGCTAAAAACCGACCACCTCGACCTCGTGCATATCCACAGCATCGGCAGCAAAAAACTCGACCGCGTCCTGGCTCTGGATGGCGTCCTCAATTACCTGCTGAAGCAAAAGGAAGCCGGCAAGATACGTTTCATTGGAATATCAGGGCATAACAGGCCGCCCAATTTCGTACGTATGCTCAAGACCGACCAGATTGATGTGATTATGTGCGTGATGAATTACGCGGACAGGAACATTTATGATTTCGAAAGTAAGGTTTTGCCCGAAGCAAGAAAACGCAACGTGGCTTCTGTGGCGATGAA
>JBARPZ010000200.1:0-2458 GCA_049643445.1 Sedimentisphaerales bacterium | reverse complement strand
CATTGCCATTTAACATTTGGACAGTTGGCCGATGATGTTGACGCCGTCATCGCCCGAAGCATCGCCGCTGGCGTCACCTCCTGGATAACCGTCGGAACCGACCCCGGCCACAACCAGAAAGCCATCGAGCTTGCCCGAAAATACGACAATATGTATGCCACCGTCGGAGTCCATCCCCACGATGCCAAAGAAGTGACCGGCCAGGCGATAAGGCAGTTACATGCCCTCGCCCAAAACAAAAAAGTCGTCGCAATCGGCGAAACAGGCCTCGACTTTCACTATGACCATTCCCCCCGCGATAAGCAGGCCGAAGTGTTCAAGAGTCATTTGCAGCTCGCAGGCGAATTGGCCCTGCCCGTCATAATACACAGCAGGGAAGCCTTCGACGAAACGATGGAAATCTTAAAGCAGTCAGGCCCCGACCTCGAAAAAGTCGTCTTTCACTGCTTCTCCGGCTCACCCGAACAGGCAAAAATCGTCCTCGACGCCGGCTTCTATATCTCTTTTACCGGCGTCGTCACATTCAGGAACGCCGAATCTATTCGACAGGCCGCCGAGATTGTCCCCCTTGATAGATTAATGCTCGAAACCGATTGTCCCTATATGTCACCCGAGCCGATGCGAAAGCAGAGAATAAACGAGCCCGCCCTTATGGTTCACACCGCAAAATTCCTCGCCGAACTAAAACAGATGAGCTTGGACGACTTCGCCGCCGCCGTAACAACCACCTCAAGGAATTTATTCAACCTCCCGGCCTGACCACTCAAATAATCCTTACTTGTCCTGAGCAAGGTCGAAGGAATCATTCATCCTTAATCATTTAAATCCCGTCTCTGCCATAACCAGCACAACCAAATCATTCTTCAACATCCCCCCTTTGATTTGCTCTTTTCAGCTCTTTTCAATTCACCGTCTGTTTCCGCCTTGTGAAGTCAGGAATTTGTCAAATGAGCAATTTGATGAAGTAGCCTGAGCTTGCCATTTTCACCTTCTCGTTACGACTTGCTCAGACAGAATGAAAAGACGGTAGTATTGGGCAGCTCCGGCACAGGTTCGGAACAAAAATATTAGAGAACTGTTTGGTAGGGACGAAGAAGTTTTTGTATCATTTTTGATGATATTATTATTTCTTTACAATCATCAGTATTCTTATTGCATACCCGGCAATTGTTATTGCTTTACCCGCAGACCACCTGCAGGTGACATCATTACAGTAGGGTTCAAGTAAAATACCGATTTCCTTATCATTCAGCTCAGGAATAAACTGTATATCTTTTTCACCCTCATTGAACAGGATATAGAAATCAACATTGTTTTTAACGACATGACGAACCCGCAGGTCTTTGGTTTTCGGATTAACCTGAATATCCGGTTTTACGAGGCTATCGACTTTTTTTATAAAAACAATATCATCATTATCCTCACGCCAATAAATAACACGCCCTGCATCTTCGAGAATATCAATTGCCCTTTGAGCTTTTTGAGGAGGCTGGCCTTCTAAAATCAATCCCTTATAGTGCATGTTTCGAATGCGAATCCCCTCCACGTTTACATCAGCATCTTCCCAAAGATGACGTGCTTCCAGGTAGTTAAAATCACGCTGATGCTCATAGCACACCTTGGCCGGGCGCCAGGGCAGGTAATCGTTTCTTCCGAGAATTGCTAATTCACAGATATGTTGGCTATCGGTGTTTAACCAGCACAGCCGCCGGCTTGCCAATGCAAAAGGCTTATAATCATTCCACCACGGGCTATTCGGTCCTACATCCGGCGGCCGTTCGTCCACCCGGGGACCACGTATCGAGTAATAAAATGCATGGGGATACAAAAGGTTACATCCCCGCACAATCAGCCAATGTGTCAGCCACTTCATTTCTTCAAAAGTAAAGTTATGACCGTATGCACCGCAGTATTCATTTGAGTTCCGCCGCCTTCCCAAATGAATCATCGCCGAAGAAGCACACTTGGCCTGTGTTGATTGTTCTCCCTCCAAAGCCGATTTCTTGCCGGGTTCGATATACCGCCAAACGATATCCTGACCCGGGATATGGAAGTGCCGAAGGTGTCCGATATCATCAGGCCCCATTGGGTGTCCCGTTAGAGCAATGCCATGCTCGGTGCACCAGTTTGATATTTGCCGGTAAAACGTATCTTCCAAACGCCCCTGGAGCGCTCGATTGTAATCCCGTCTATACTTTTCAGCATCCGGTTCATCAGGGTACCAGAGAGTTGGCAAATATTCTGTAAAATCATAACCCAGATGCCGATTAATATGTTCCAGAATCCCCTCAGTACCCGGCACCGCTCCTTGTTCCCCTCGCTTTGCCAAAAGGGAAGGCTCATCTGTAAAAATAGCTTTTATTGTTTTGCCAAAGAAATTTTTGAATTCATCATAATAACGCTGATAAACAAGCCTGATGAAACAGGCCACCGCCTCGGGATTAAGAATGTCTGCTGC
>JBARPZ010000199.1:0-22706 GCA_049643445.1 Sedimentisphaerales bacterium | reverse complement strand
GGCGGCAATCGGACGCTGTATTCACCCAGGTACATCGATGACATCGCTCTGCGGATTAAGCGCATGCCGAAACCGCCAGGTTCGGCGTCACGTGTGAAAAGCAAGTGACCACAAGCCTCAAACCTATCGGTTTCGCGTTTGCGAAGTATACAATCGGCCCCAAATAGGCATTTACATAAAAACATTGATATTGCTGCGGTAACTGTGTATATTGTTGCCGGCGGTGGATTGGTTGATAGTGCAGCCACATAATAAGTAAGACCTTGTGGTGGCCTACAAATTGGCTTTTGATCATGCAGACCGATGATGATATTTTGAACCTACTCAAAGAAAAGGGAACTCAAATGGCTCGGTTAGCGCAGCGAGGAGTGATATTGCAACCGGGTGCTATCGGCGATTGTATATTAACCCTGTCGTTAGCTGAGTTTATGAAAGACTGTCTGCAATTGGGTGGAATTGACATTCTTGGACACACGGAATATATCGGGATTTTGCCCGGCAGGACATGCATTGACAGCGTTCGCTCAATGGATTCAATGAATTTACATCGATTGTTCGTTGAAACGAGCGTGTTTGACCTTGCGGACGGTGACACTTTGATAAACGCTTTTGCTGACTATGCCTGGATTGTGACATTTCTGGGCGAGCCGAACAGTAACTTTGAACAGAACCTGATTTTCACTGCCAATTGCAGCCACAGCTCGGAAGTTATAACCTTATCGATGAAGCCGCCAGAAGACTACTCTAACCATTTGGCCGACTATTACAGACAGCAATTAATCGATGAGAGTGGTTTGTCTTCGGAGCCTCAGCAGATTGAACGCGGCACTCGTTTAATAAAAGCAACTGAAGCAGATGTAAACAAGGGTAGGGAATTGCTGAAAGAAATACAGGTCGATTCCTTTGAAAAGCTGGTGGTTATTCAGCCTGGCAGCGGCGGATTGCACAAATGCTGGTATCTGGATAATTTCTCAGCTGTAGCCAAAAAGCTTCGTTCAAAAGGTGTCGAAGTAGTATTTTTGTTGGGGCCTGCCGAGCAGGACAGATTCAGCAATGCGACAATTAAGGATATAAACAGTGTCGCAAAATGCCTGACGGATTTGTCCTTGACGCAGGTTGTGTGTCTTTTGAGCTGTTCGGATGGATTCATCGGCAACGACAGCGGGATTACACATCTGGCAGCGGGAATGGGCGTCAGGACGTTAGTTGTTTTTGGTCCGACTAATCCGGCTGTCTATAAACCGATTGGACCGGCTGTAACGGTGTTTGCAGGCAGTAAAACAGCTTTTGCCGAGAAGCCCTCCGCAGCACTGCAACAGGAGGTTCTGGAGGTTTTGATGGCGTAAGGTCAAACGACGGTTTTAAGTTATGGTAGTTTTATGGATTTACCTGACGCAAAAAATGTGTTTGTGGCCCCTCCGACAAAGGCAAAAACGTCTGATTTGCTTTAGTAGGATTGATTAGTTGACGACGTCAGCTTTTTTGCTATAATCTTTAAATTTGGGTGTCTCTGAATCCAAAAACGCAATGCAGCGTAATTTCAAGATTTTTTAGTTTTTCTTTTTTGAGTTTTTATTTACAAGGTGTTTGTATGCAAGAACGAACTTTGGCAGAATTAGCGGAATATGTAAGCGGGCGTGTTTGCGGCGATCCCAACATAATAATCAAGTCTGCGTCGACCCTTGGCCGTGCAGACGAAGGCGACATTAGTTTTCTGGCAAACCACAAATACGAAAAACAGCTTCGTACAACGAAGGCAAGTGCCGTAATCGTCGGCAAAGAGACTTCCAGTACGCCCGTTCCCCTTTTGGTAGCCGATGATCCATACTATGCGTTTATGCAGATTATGGTGCTGCTTCACGGTCATCGCAAACATAAAAAGGTAGGGATAAGCCCACGGTCTTCAATTTCGGACAGTGCCAAAGTTGGTGTAGACTGCCATATCCATGACTTTGCGACGATAGCCGATGAGGCAAAAATCGGGGACGGCTGCATAATTTATCCCGGTGTCTACGTTGGGCAGGGAGTGCAAATTGGCAACGACAATATAATATATCCCAACGTTACCATTTACGATGGGTGCAAAATAGGTAATCGTGTAATTATAAATTCCAACTCGACAATTGGAGAAGACGGTTTCGGCTATGCCAGTCACAAGGGTATGCATCATAAGATACCCCAGACAGGCACAGTGATTATCGAAGACGATGTAGAAGTCGGTGCCTGCTGCGGAATTGAACGAGGCACACTCGGCGATACTGTTATAGGCCAGGGCAGTAAGCTGGGCGACCTCGTTACAGTAGGACACGGCACAAAAATCGGTGCACATTGCTTGCTTGTAGCTCAAGTAGGTATTGCAGGCTCAACCACGCTTGGACATCACTGTGTAGTCGGGGGCCAGGTCGGTATTGTCGGACATATCAATATCGGAAACAACGTTACAATAGCAGCCCAGGCTGGTGTTATTAATAACATTTCAGACGGTAAAGTGGTGCTGGGTGCACCTGCTATCGAAGCAAACCAGGGCAAACGTGCATACAGTATGATAGAATATCTGCCTGAAATGCGACAAAGTATTCGCAGGCTCGAAAGTAAGATTGAAGAAATTACTTTATCACTCGAACCGGAGTCCGAAGAGCCAAGCGAAGAAGAAGCTGAATCGTGACCCGTGCGCCGAGGTGAAAATACCCGACACGAACCACAAGAAACGAGCCCTGAACAGGGAATATTGAATTTCGAACAGGACTTATTCTTGAACGAGATAGAAGATACGAGCCGTAAGAAAGTAGATGTACTTGGACTGATTGCAGGAGAGGGCAGATTGCCCTTTCTTGTTGCCGCCGGCGCCAAACAGGCTGGATTAAAAGTAATTTGTGTCTACCTGGCAGACAATGCAGGGCGCAGCCTGGCCAACGAAGTTGATGTTTTTTACAAAGTTGCGGTTGCTCGCCCTGGAGCCTGGATGCGTAAGCTAAGAAAACACAGCGCAAATCGAACGATTATGGTTGGCCGTGTTGCCAAATCGCGACTATATACGCCCTGGCGAATTCTGCGGTATCTGCCAGACTGGCGTGCATTCAGGATATATTACTGGCGCTTGCGCGGCAAAGACAGACTCGATGACTCGTTTCTGTCTGCCTTAGCTGACGAGCTGGCGAGCGGCGGGATAGTATTGGAGAATTCAATAATGTACTGCAAGGAACATATGGCAACCGCGGGTGTGATGACAAAACGTCCCCCGAGCACATCAATAGAGGATGACATTGAGTTCGGCTGGCCGATAGTTAAAAAACTCGGTGAACTTGACATAGGGCAGGCAATTGTGGTGAAAGAAAGAGAAGTAATCGCCGTCGAGGCAATGGAAGGAACGGCGGAGATGATTAAGCGTGCCGGTCAATTTTGTAAATCGGGGGGCTGGACGCTTATCAAGACCTCGAAACCCGGTCAGGACATGCGTTTCGATGTGCCGTGCGTAGGACCTGATACTATTAGAAGTTTAGCCGAAAACGGCGGAAAATGCCTTGTTGTCGAAGCAGATAAGACAATAATTATCGACAAGCCCGAGACAATAGAACTCGCCGACAAACTGGGTATTACTATTCTGGGGCGCTAACATCTTGGACAATAGTTTTGACAAAATACGACGGAATAACTGCACGTTATTTATCAATAAAGCTTTTCGCAATGCCGAGCTTGAACAGGCTTTATTCGCAGGTGAAAAAAAACTACAAGAACGTTATGAATTGACACCTGTTTGTTCCTCAATTTCTTCCCGTGTATATAAATTCAGCGCCAATTTTAACGGCAAGGAGAGAATGATTTATTTTAAGCAATATCTTTGCAGGTCGACCTGGGACTTTATTAAACATCTTGTTCGCTCCAGCCGAGCCATGCGGGCGTTTCAGGCTACGCTGATGTTGAAAAAAAATGGATTTGAAGCTCCCGTTATTGTGGCAATGGGCGAACACAAATCCAGCTTTCTTGACAGGGGAAATTTTTTAGTGACTATCGAGGTTGAAGGCGCCAAGCAAATTCATCAATTTATTCCTGACAATTTGGAAGACTTCACTAAAGAGCAGTTAAATGACCTGCGCGAACTAATACGAACATTCGGGCTCACCGTAGGCAGAATGCATGCTGCAGGCATTTTCCACGGAGACCTGCGGTTGGGCAATATATTAGCAAGGAAGGAGAAAAGCGGCTGGCATTTCTTTCTCATCGACAACGAACGGACAAGAAAATTCCGGAGATTACCCGCGCGACTGCGGCTGAAAAACCTCGTGCAGGCAAATATATTGATTTCAGACTGCATTACTAAAACCGACCGGATGAGATTTTTTAAGACTTATCTGAGTCTGAATCCTCAAGTCCAAAATCGACGAAATACTTGGGTCAAAAAAATTGCGACAAAAACAATCCGCCGGTTTCGCAAAAAAGGCTGGTCTCAAAAATAAGAGCTTCAAGTAAAAAACGATAATGAGCCATTGTTGAAGCGATAGTGCATACAGTGTATTTATCCAGGAACAAGAATGAATAATATTCATAACTTCACATGCATAGTCGTTCAGCATTCAGAAAAATGGCATTTCCCCAGAGGATAAGCCCATCAGGGCCATATTTAGGTTTAAATATATCGTATAATACAAATCCGTATTTACGAAAAAATAAATCAATCTCACTAAAGATTGCGCCTTCCTCGTATATAGGATTGAACCATATTTCCGTATACACAAGTAATGTCGAATTCTGAAGGACACACACCGCGCCGTGAAGCGCCTTCAGTTCCGCGGCCTGGATGTCAAATTTCATCAGTTGAATGGCAGGATCGTCATTGCGTTTAGCCCATTCATCGATAGTAACCACCTTGACTTTTTCCAGACTTTTCACAGATGCTCCATGAGTATCCATTTGTTTCAATCGCTTTCCAGGGGTAAACAGGGATGTGTTTCCGGGAGAGTCAGTCACATGAAGATCAGCATTGCCTTCCTGGTCAGATAATGCCAGAAAGTAGGGGTGAAATCTGCGTTCCTCTTTCGCGTACTGTTGAAGTGTTTGAGTATAAAGGGGGTTCGGCTCAAAAGCATATATATTTGCAGATGGAAACTTTCGGAGCAGCCTTTTTGAAATACGGCCGTCGCTTGCGCCTGCATCAATGATCCCTGTTACATCGAGGTCCTTCAAGAGGTGTGCCATGACTCCATAAGGTTCATCAATAGAGACCAGGTTTTGGTTTTTCCCGAGCAGCTTTTTTTTCATAAATGAACTGAAGCAATTCGTCATATTTTCTCTTTCTTATAATATCAGTATCTAAGATCCGACCGAAGATAGTACCATAATCTTAGTAGTAAGCATAATTACAACAGCTATACTTCAACGCCACAATGGATGCTTACAATTGTCGATGAAACAGTTTCTAACTTGCTAATATTTTACTAATCAGGCAACATTCAGACATTTGCTAATCAGGTTGGTGAGTTGTTTTCCAATCACACTCACGTCAAAGTTTTGTGCATAGTTCTGACCTTCCTGTCCCATTTTTTCTCTTAAACCCGGGTGTTCAATCAGTTCAGTAATTCTGTCGATCCATTGCCGGGTATCTGTCACAAGAAAACCCGTAGCCCCATCCTTGACATACTCGGCGTTTGTTCCTATTGGCGAGGCAATAACAGGCAGGCCGGCGGAAGAATATTCCAGGACCTTAAAGCTGCATTTACCCCTGGTGAATCGGTTGTCCGGCAGCGGTGCGAGACCAATGTCACTCGTGGCTAAATCAATGGCTCGCGTTTCCCTGGACCATAGACGTTTTTCCACCGGCATGTTTTGCAAGTCAAAAAAGTCATCACAAACTATTCTTAACACCACGTTGTCAAAACGAGAGCCTATCTCCTCAAGTACGGGCTTTAATTCGGCGAGGTACTCCAAAGTACTCTTGCTGCCTATCCAGACAAGACGTATTTTGTTGTCACCTTTGGCGGGACAATCAAGCTTATAGTCATTAATCCTTAGACCAATGGGCAGAACTGTAACATTGGGATTGAATTTTCTGGCATGTTCGGCAAGGTACTCACTGCCTGTGATGACCATGTTGGCAAGTCTGACGGTCCTGCGAAAAGGTATGAAGTGTGAGGAGCTGTTACGGTCAGGATTTTTATCGCTATACATTATCGCATCGTCATAGTTATATATTATTTTCTTACTATACCTGCGGATCCATATTGCATCGAAGAAATTCAATTTTTTTTTATGGAGGAAAACACCGTCAAAACCTGCTGCGTGCTTAAAGAGGTTTCGACGCGCTAAAGAGCCGGCCGGCAGCTTGGCAACCTCACAATTTATGCCGTTATGACGAAAAATATCGAGGTAAACTCCAATTCTCTGTCTGAAGCTTGCCCGATTTGGATTATTTGTAACAATTAGTAAATCCACTATTTAGCTCTTTATAACTCATATACGTGTTCGTCAGATTATTATTTTCCGATGCTTACGTGACAGTTCAGCCTTGAAATAATAATAAAAGCATCTCTTCATTTTCTGTATCTCGTCGGTGCTGTTAATATCGATGGCCCTTAAAAGTTCGTCCAGCCACTCATTGACTGTTTCATCTGAAATCCAATTTTGGCACACCTTTGCAAAGTGTCCGGCCTCAAACATCAATATCTCACTACTTGGTTTGTCGTAAAATTTGGTATGCTGAAAATCCAGAAGGAAGACTTCGTGATTTAGGTTTCGCTCATTGAGCATAACAGCCCCACTATTGACATCTATATGGTTACATCCCGCATTGTAAAGACTAACAAATAAAGGGATGGTCCTCATAAATATTTAGTGACATTCGTTATCTGTTCCTTTGAGCAGTAAGTTTTTTATAGGCGAGAGACCAAGCAAATCCTCTGATACGACTACATTGGCTTCAACAAGCCGAAACAGGCTATATATATGTCCGTAACCATAGACCCTTGGGGCGTTGATACCTTTGTCAGCAGCCTTAAGCAGGTTAGCAACTTCGTCCAATGTGTATTTATGATATTTAAATCTGTGTTCAAGACGAGTTAAAAGGAAGGCTTTTGCCACAAGTGACCGTTCTGAGCCTTCGGGAGGTTTCACACGAAAAACGGCTTTTCTGTCTGTCAGTTTAAAAAATTCAGTGTTGAGACGCAGCGAGTGATTAGTAATGTTTCTAATAGTTTCCGCTATCGACTGTGCCTCAGGAACCAGACTTTCATCTTTCAGCCACCACCTGGCATTCGAAGAATCGCGAAACTCAAAGCTTAGAGCATTTTTTATTATTCTTCGTTTGTTCAATGCACTCCGTCCGTCAATTGTTTTACACTTTCTCGAAGATTACGAGGCACTGCGGCTCAATCGTATTTACCCCGGGGATTCGTTTTACAAACTTAAGACCGGCCTGGCTTGCAAGCTCAACGATATGGGCGAAAGTCACGTAACTGCCTCTGATTTTCTTACCGAGCAGCTTCCGCCGGTAAAATCTCAAACAGCCTTTATGATAAAAGCTCATAGCAACATACTTTTTTGAAATCCGTGCCAGCTCTTTTAAGGCTTTCAACCTGATGTGGTCATCTTCCATATGATGGAAAAGTCGCATACAAAAACATAATTCCGCGGAATCAGCAGGCAGCGGCAGATTTGAAATATCCGCCCTGACAAACTCGACATTTTTGGCATTTCCGATTTTTTCTTTTGCCACCGCAAGCATATTCTCCGAATAATCAATCATTGTCAGCTTTTTCGCATTAGAAAATATATCAAAAAACCTTCCGTCACCACAGGGGACATCAACTATATGCACACTATTGCCCAGCATTTTAACAACCTGCAAAGCAAAGGCTTTCTCAAGTCTGTCAAGTCGGCGCATCCTATAGCGACGGGTAAATCTTTTCTTTTCATAGTTTTTAGCTTTGTCGATGGTAACCTTTTCGTTCGTCACAGTGTTTTTTAGAATATCAGTTTTTACAGCCACCGGATTTTCTCACAACAATCACATTATTATCAGTTTCAAAAACTACAAGAGAAGCACATCCACCCTGACTATCTGTCAATATAGTTCATCAATTCGAATACATCGTATCATAGCACTGATGATAGCCTCCTGAGATAACATTGGCAAGCCATTTTTGACTGTTTTGATTTGGAAAAAACAATGGATGAAGCACGAAAGGATTCCCTAAGAGCCAAAGACGGATAGGTCTGGACAATGTAAGATATTTTAGTAATATTTGATACGGGAAGGAGCTAATTGTGTTTTATGAGCGTTTATTTGTGAAGTCTCGGCTAAAGCAGGAGATTGGCTGTTGGAAAAAGTAGTATTTGCTGCGGGAACATGGCAGAAATTCTTTGCCAAATTTGGATTAGAGTCATTTAACGATTTTTTTGACTATTCTCAAGGTCAAACCATAAACAAGAACACCAAGCGCAACGTGAGCGAACTGGCTTTCGGTGAGGGTGATAACCGTAAAGTATTTTTCCGCAAGCGTTTTTTCTCACCACACGTCAAGGACATGATTTTTGCGTGGCGAAGCTTCGGCAGCCTTACTTCACAGGCGGCCGTCGAATGGCACAATGCTAATATGCTGCTTGAAAACGGCATAGAGACTTACCGGCCCATCTGCTATGGTGCGCAAACAAAATTTAGTCTGGAAAGAAAATCGTTTTTTATCACCGAAAAGCTGCCCGGCATAGCGCTTACTGACTTTGTTTCTGAGAAGTGGGCACAATTGAGCCAACAGCAAAAAGAAGCAATAATCGTTTCACTGGGGAAACTGGTCCGCAAGATACACGAGGCCCAAATCTCTCTGCCGGATTTGTATCTCTGGCATGTATTTATAAAAGAAAACCTCAATTCAGAACAGTATGACTTCGCCGTCATTGATCTGCACCGCATGGGACACAATATAAGCAATCAAAACCATTTACTGAAGAATCTGGGAAGATTAGACCACAGCATGCTGGACAAGTACTTCGACGAAAGGTTAAGAAAGCTGCTCATCGAAGCCTATGCAGGGGACAACCGGCCTGAGGAAATCACCAATCTCGTCCAGCAGGTAAAAAAGTGTTCCAGTGCCGTATCAGCCAAAAGGAGGGCAAAGCTCTATTAAACGCATGGAAGTATTCTGCCGATTCACTTCATCAGCTTGATGGGTTCATCGTAAATCTTAATAGAGAATAGAGTCTATCACAAAGCCTCTTATAATTTTCTATGCTTATTGCTGCCTTTTGCAAACTTCGGCCAGGATAAGACTTCTTTCCGTTCGTTCAGCGATTTCCGTACATGGATTCATAATACTTCTGGTAGTCGCCGGATACAACGTTGGCAAGCCATTTTTGATTTTGCACGTACCAGTCTATGGTTTTTTCAAGGCCCTGCTCAAAGCTGACAGACGGGCGCCAATCAAGCTCGTTGATTATCCTGTCTGCATCGATGGCATATCGCCTATCGTGTCCCGGCCTATCGGTGACATGCTTAATCAGCGATTTTGGTTTGCCCAGTCGGTCAAGTATCAGGTCAATGACTTCCAGATTCGCCTTTTCGTTACAGCCGCCTATATTATAAGTCTCGCCGGGCGCCGCTTTCTGCAAAACCTGCCATACTGCTGTGCAATGGTCGTATACATACAGCCAATCCCTCACATATAAGCCGTCACCATAAACAGGTAATTCTTTATCATTGAGGGCATTGTTAATCATCAGCGGAATCAATTTCTCCGGGAACTGATATGGCCCATAGTTGTTTGAACATCTGGTGATATTGTACTTTACGCCCCAGGTATGCCCGAATGCCGCCACCAGCTGGTCTGCGGCGGCTTTACTGGCTGAATACGGCGAATTGGGACTGAGCGGGGTATCTTCGGTGAACTTACCCTCCGGGCCGAGCGAACCGTACACCTCATCCGTCGAGATTTGAATGAATCGATCCAACTTTTTATCACGGGCCACTTCCAGCAGCGTTAATGTGCCGGTTACGTTGGTTTCGATGAAAATCCTCGGTTCGCTAATTGAACGGTCTACATGGCTCTCAGCAGCGAAATTAATAATCGTATCTATCTTGTACTCGTCGACGATTTTTTCTATCAGGGAGTCATCACAAATGTCGCCTTTGATAAATTTGTGATTGGAGTGCACCAGGAAACCGGCGAGATTCTCAAGATTGCCGGCGTAGGTAAGCTTGTCGAGATTGACGATGAAACAATCCGGATGCTCCGAAAGTACCATCCGAACGAAATTGCTTCCTATAAATCCAGCACCACCTGTAACGAGAAGCCTGCTCATAACTGTCTGGTTCCCTGCAAAAAACGTTCTAATGGCAGCTGCCAGGCTTCGATTGGCTCATCAAGTAAAGTCTTGATTTTGCTGCAATCGAAACGGCTATTCAAAGGCCTTACAGCAGCACTGGCAAAATCACTACTTTTACACGGCAACAGATTAACATCCAACGAGAGCTTGTCAAATATAAACTTTGCCATTTCGTAGCGACTAACATAGCCGGCACTTGCAAAATGAAATATGCCCTCCTGTTTCTTTGACAGCAATTTGCAAATTACTTCGGCGACTTCGGTTGTCGCTGTTGGCGAGCCTATCTGGTCGTCCACAACCTTCACGGTTTTATCCTTTTTTGCACGTTGGATTATCTTTGTGACAAAGTTATCGCCGTGCACTCCATAGGTCCATTCGATACGCAGAATGCAATACTTGCAGCCGCTTTCGCCGAGAAGCTGCTCCCCTGCCAACTTGGTTTTTCCATACTTGTTAACAGGATTCGGAGGATCAGTTTCGACATAGGGTCTATTCAACCGGCCATCGAAAACAAAATCGGTACTAATATGCAAAAGCCAGTTGTCCGCATCTTTCGCAATAGCACCAAGCCGCCCTACCGCCTCAGCGTTTACCTGATATGCCAGCTCGGCTTCGCTCTCGGCGCCATCGACATTTGTATAAGCTGCGCAGTTTACGATTGCATCCGCAGCACCGACAGCTTGTTTTAGCTGTTGGGAATTTCTTATGTCAAATTCCGGTAAGTCAAATACCTTAACATCCAGGCCGTGCCGTATGCAGGTATCGGCCAGGTCGGTGCCGAGCATTCCCTTGCCGCCCAAAATGGCAATCCTTGTATCATCAGTTACCATCAGAGCCTCTGGAAATGCGGTAATTTATCATGCGGAAGGTCTTTAAGTCCGGGATAGTTTGCATCCCTGGTCGATAAGACGGGCTGCTTTATCGGCCAGTCGATGTCAAGATCGGGGTCGTTCCAGATGATGCCAATTTCAGTTGCCGGATTATAAAAATCGGTGCACTTGTATGAAAAAACCGCCGTCTCACTTGTAACACAATATCCATGAGCAAAACCGGGCGGAATATACATCTGCCTGTGGTTCGCATCGGAAATTACCTCACTGATCCAATGACCAAAATTAGGAGAACCCACGCGAATATCAACAGCAACATCCACCACCCGGCCTGATAAAACCTGAACCAATTTACCCTGTGATTGAGGGTATTGGAAATGTAAGCCGCGTAAAACACCTTTCCTGGAAAATGAGACATTGTCCTGGACAAAGGGGCCCCGGATATCAGCGTTCTCGTAACGCGTGCTGTTCCAGGTTTCTAAAAAGAATCCTCTTTCGTCAGAGAACACGTCCGGCTCCAGTACGAGTACTCCCGGCAGTTTCGTCTCTTTAACATTCATTTTATTTTGATATCTCTACTAATATATCTTCTGTCATTTTGGAGGTTTTTTTACAACCAATTCATTGGCTTTATCGAGTGATTCGAATGTTCCGGCATCCGTCCACCAACCTTCGAGTATGTCATAAGCCAACTGGTTTTTTGCAATATAGGCATTGTTAACGTCAGTGATTTCAAGCTCCCCACGACCAGAAGGTTTGAGATCTCGTATAATATCAAAGACTGAGGCATCATAAAAATATATTCCGATTATTGCATAATCTGACTTTGGTTTTTTGGGTTTTTCTTCGATACCAATAATCTTGTCGTCGGATAGCAGCGCAACTCCAAAGCGCTGAGGCGTTGGCACCTGTTTGAGCAGTACCCTTGCGCCTGTTTTCTGTGAGATGAACCTGTCGGCATAGTTTTTCAGATTGTCTTCAAAGACATTATCACCAAGGATGACTACCACAGGCTGTCGTTGCGCGAAATTCTCAGCCAGCCCCAATGCCTGTGCAATTCCGCCTGCCTCATCCTGAACTTTGTACGTGAAATGACAGCCGAACTGCTTTCCGGAGCCGAGCAGGCTAACTACATCGCCCATATGCTCGATGCCGGTTACAATCAGGATTTCCCGGATGCCAATCGAGGTGAGTTTCTCAATCGGGTAATAAATCATAGGTTTCCGGCCTATGGGCAGCAAATGTTTATTTGTGACTTTGGTCAACGGCATAAGCCGCGATCCTGTCCCGCCGGCAAGGATAATACCTCTTAAATCCATATTCATCTCCTACGTTTGGTTAAATGGTAACAGCCGGTTAAATGGTTAAATAATTACCAATTACCCTTCTATTTACTCAAAACTGCTTTAAGAATCTCAGGTCATTTTCGAAAAGCAGTCGTATATCGGTAATAGAGTATTTTCGCATAGCAAGCCGTTCTATCCCGAATCCGAATGCCCAGCCGGTATATTTTTCGCTGTCTATTCCAACGGCGTCAAAAACATTCGGGTCAACCATACCGCAGCCGCCCATCTCAACCCAGTTTTCTTTTCCGCTTTTATCTGCTAACAACAAATCAACTTCAGCACTTGGCTCGGTGAAAGGGAAAAAGCTTGGTCTAAATCGCCATTTTGTATCTGGGCCAAAAAAGGCATGGATGAACTGCTCAATGGTAGTTTTCATATCCACCATACTGACACCCTCGTCCACAACGAGAGCCTCGAGTTGATGGAACATATACATATGTGTGGCATCGACGGTGTCCGGCCTATAGACCCGGCCTGGTGCGATGATTCGAATGGGCGGCTTAGTGGTCTCCATAACGCGAATCTGGACCGGGGATGTATGGCTCCGCAAAAGAGTGTTGTCGTCTAAATAAAAACAGTCAAATGGGTCCCTTGCAGGGTGGTCCGCGGTGATATTCAATGCTTCAAAATTGTGCCACTCGTCTTCAACTACCGGGCCATAGGCCACGGCAAAACCCATTCGGCCAAAGATTTCGAGCAGCTCACTTAAGGTTTGCATGATAACGTGGGTTTTGCCGATGTTGACGGGTATTCCCGGCAGGGTAACGTCTATCAACACGTCCGTTTGCTGCTGTGACTGCTGCAGAGTCTTTTTTAGCTGCTCAAAAGCTGCGGAAACCTCTTTTTTGATTTTGTTTGCAAGCTGGCCTGCCTGGGGTTTTTGTTCAGGGGGGAACTTGCCTATCTGGCTGAGCATCTGCGTGACTTGACCTTTTCGACCCAGGTATTTTATGCGGTACTCTTCCAGAGCCTTCAGGTCTGTGACCTGTTTTAACTCAGCAAGTGCGTCTTTCCCGATTTTTTCGAATTGCTCAAGCATCTGGTGTATATGTATACCGTGATTCGAGTCCGGGTCACAGGTCAGGATTTCTTCGGTCCTGCGGCCTCAACGACGGCATCAAAGCCCATTGGGTCATCAACAGCGATTTCGCTCAGCATTTTTCGGTTCAAACCGACGTTGGCCTTCTTGAGACCGTTGATAAACTCGCCGTATCTAATGCCTCGCTGCCTGCATGCTGCACTGAGGCGTATAATCCACAGACCCCGGAAGTCGCGTTTTCGTAGTTTGCGGCCTACCCTCGCGTTGACGGCAGCGCGGATAGTTGCTTCTTTTGCCGTGCGATACAGGCGACCCCTGGCAGCGCGATAGCCTTTTACGGCCTTGAGGATTCTCTTCTTTGCCTGATGTCTGGCAGCACCTTTTCTAACTCTTGGCATCTTTGCTGACCTGCTTTCGGCTATTGTCAAAAGGGTTTCATATTTTTTGTATTTATTTGCAGAGCATTGTCCTGATTAATTTAGCGGGCGCACCGGTCACAAGGGTCGAACTGCGTATCCGCCTTCTGCGTTTAGCGTTTTTAGTGCTCATAAGGTGACTTCCGCAAGATCGCTTTCGTTTGACCTTGCCGGAAGCGGTGATTTTGACTCTTTTGCTCAAACCCTTATGGGTTTTCTGTTTCGGCATTTAGCTAATTCCTTCAAATAACCTGTTTAAGACGACCGGGAGATATAAAAGGGGTAAAATACGCGATTTTTGGCCGGTGGTCAATAGCAAAACGCCGAATTCCGAAAAAATTATGGTGGCAGCCAATATCATTATTGAAAGAAGCATAGATGGCTTTTTTGCCTCTGAAATTGGCTTTGATTGGGTTTGAATTGGCTTTGATTGGCTTTGAATTGGCTTTGAATTGGCTTTGATTGGCTTTGAATTGGCTTTGAATTGGCTTTAATTGGCTTTGTTTTCCTAATTGACCAAGTGTCCATTTGGTCATAATTCTTTGTTAATACTTTATTTACGTTCAACTTGACTTTTCGGAAATTGGCTTTGTTTTGCATAAAAAGTTTATTTTTTCGTACGTAATCTTTCGTACTTCGTAAGTCGTTTATTAATCGCGGATTACGCCCCATTAGAAACAAAAGGCATGTTTCTAACGGGGTAAACAGATTGCACGGACCTACTTGATAAGTAGGCAAGGATCGTATTGGCTGGCTTTGTGTTCCTGGCAAACTCTGATCTAAAAGCGAGCTTTTGACGCAGAGGGTTGCCTTCGTACACAATGCCATTGAAACGGGTGCTTTATAAGCACGTAAGTAGCGGTGCCTTATAGGCACGTAAGTAACATGCGGCGGAAATACCTTATAGGCAGGTAAATATGTCAAAAGGGGCAAGAAAGAGAAATTTAAGATTAAAATGTAAAATGCAAAACTGTGGAGGCCCTTCGGGCGGACTTTTATTTTTAGCCAGCTAAAAACGGTTCTTGTTGGACGTAAAGATGCACAAAATGTACAAAAGCTAACATAAAATGAACAAAAAAGTGCTTTATTAGTCATTAATACTCTTAATTTTCAAAACACAGGGTTCGGGATGTCTGTCCCGAAATGAGGGCTGAAAAAAACTGCCCCTCTATAATTGGGCGGAAGTGCACTTTTGATTGAAAATATGAGCCGTCGCACGTCGCCCGCCGCTCGTTACTCGTTAATAGAAAAGGAGATAAATTTTTTTATTTTTTTGGGATTTTGTCGCTAACTATGTGCGTTTTTGATTGATTTTTCGCGAAATTCTTACCTATTTTAACGAGCAATTAGTCGTTAGTCGCTGGGCCCGGTTAGACAGTAAACAGGCGCCTTCGGCGACCTACTTCTAACGGGCTAAATATTTAGTATTTAGCCGGTTGAGGCCGGGAAGGCCGGCGGTTTTTATAATAGACAAGAGGAACCTGGATTGGTAGATTGGGGTTTTACAGGACGCAGATATCCGGGAAACGACTTTTAAATGATTCTTTGACCCCTAAGGGGTGAATTAATGATGATTGATTATTGTAAACGAAGCCGGGGCGTTTGGGATATTTTAAGGAAAACAATTTAAACAGTAGTTAGGCCTTTGGTGGGCTAGTATTTTGATATACCAGCGGAGGCAATTACAAAACACATGCAATGAAAAACAAGGGAGAATAAAAAATGACCGGGAGATCGTCAAAATTGGATAGTCTTTCGAAAGAGGAACGGCAAGAGCTTATTCGAAAGCTTTATAACGCACAAAGCAAAAGATGTTATGTATGCAATAAAGATATCAACCTCTCTGTTCACAAAGCAGATATAGACCATATAAAAGCTTTGGACAAAGACGGTTCTGATGATGAATCCAATTGGGGGCTTACACACGATGGCTGCAACAGATCAAAAGGCACAAGAGATTTGCAACTACAACGAATTCTTTATGAGTTTAGAAGTCATGTAGAAAAGTACACTAAAAATGGTGGCACATTGACCTTGAATGAAGCATTGCAAGAATTAACTCCCGAACGGCAGGAGGTAGGTTACAAATTTCAGGATAATAAAATCAAGGTTTCCTGGACAAATGAAGGAGTACCTGAAACTGAAACCTACTCATTGCTCGAAGAGCCTGGTAAGCCACCTGCGAAATCTTTTCTGGCCAGAATTCCTTTCATTTGTTTGTTCCACGATCATGAAATCAATCCTCGCTCAATCGTAGATCTTGAACCAATGATTGAAGAATTTTACAAAGGTTATGTTCAACTTCAGCCAAGTCTGGCTACTTTAACTACAGAGGGATTAGATAGTAAAGGCAAAATACTTGTCTTCGATGGACAACATAAAGCTGCTGCACAACTTTATGCCAGACGGAAAAGATTGTTCGTGAGAGTTTTCGTAGACTATAATAAGAATAAGTTAAAAGAGACAAATTTCAGGGCGCATACTAAATTAGCACAGGTACATTTCCCTCAACTGATAAATGACCGTGTCGGATCAGATTTATTTACCGAAGAATTTGACAAATTCCGTCTATCTTCAAACCCGAAGAAAGATTCTGAGAAAATCTTCTTTCAAAAATATTTGGATAGGTCAATTAAGAGTGAATACATCGGGTATTTCAAAAATAATCTTAGATATGAAGTATTAACGGGCAAAGCAGGAGCGGAGGACAACAAGCTTTTGTCATTCACTGAAACAGTGACGTCAAGAGCTAAAAAATTTCCACTATCATATGATACTTTACAGAAATCATTCTTGCAGCAAATGTTGTTCTTGAGATCATCCCGTGAGCCAATGGAAGTTACAGAGAAATTTAGAACGCTGGAGCGGGAAAATCTAATTCGAATTATGAATCTATTCGTGGACGAGATTTTAGCGAACAATAGATTTGATTTGACTCTCGGTATTTTTCGTTTAGAGGAGCGACTGGCAAATAATCCAGAAACTATTCCTGATAACCATCTTAGAGCATATAGGATATGCCGACAATCTGCTATGACGATTTGGGCTCTTGAATTGAAAAGGGCCATAGCAGTACTTTTGAACACGAAACAAAAATATACTGATAGTTCTTGGCCACAAGATAGACCTTTGTGGGTTGAAATATCACCTCAAGATTGGGATCAGATTCGCAAGATGCTTTCTGCCATACGAGATCACAAAGTTTGGGGTGAACGTACAAATCCAGATATTGTCAATGCATTGAAATCAACAAGACAAAGAGACTGGAAAGAAATTCTATTGAGAGGTAGACTGCCTGGTAGGCAAGAAGAATGTTTACCTCTACTTGACCAGAACTTTATATTCAACAGCGTACAGTTTGGTGCTTAATTAGTTCAAAATTAGGGATAGCCAGCTATTAATGGCTGGGGCGAGTGAACAGAAAACGGCGGTTGTCCCTAGTTTAGTTTTATGGCTCCCACCGTGTTGTAAGATGGAGTATTATTATGGCACTCAATCATATACCTCTTGAATCCATCAATGAGAGTATTCTGCAGGAGCTAATTGAAAATCGAGTTCCTGAGGACAAAACGATTGATTATAAAGAGAGCCTGTCCTTAAAAAAACCAACTGAAAAAGAGAAATTTCTCAAGCATATAACTGCATTTGCCAATACTGCTGGCGGTCATATCATATACGGGATGAAAGAAAAAAAAGCCATTCCCACGGATTTGTGTGGTTTAACGGTTGATGATTTTGACACACTAAAACAAACAATCGAAAATCTAATTCGTGATTGTGTAGAACCAAGACTTTGGGGGGTACTACCGCAACAGGTGGAACTGGCGAACTCGAAAGTTGCGGTAGTTATCCGAATACCCAGGAGTTTCAATTCTCCCCACATGGTAAAATCTGGCGGACACAGGGCTTTTTATGGGCGGTCTTCTGCAAGTTCTGATTTCCTTGACGTCGGTCAACTGCGGCAACTGTTTCTTTTGTCCAATACAATTGGAAGGCAAATAAGAGATTTTCGTGACGACAGAATTGCTATAATAGCTCGTGGAGACACGCCGGTCCAGTTGCTATGCCAAGCCAAAATCGTATTACATATTGTGCCTTTTGATTCCTTTTCTTTGGAGAGAACTTACGACCTTTCTATATTTGATAACCCGTACCCACAGTTGCCTAATATAGGTTGGAAAGTGCACGATGGAAGATTTAACTTCGAGGGTTATTATTCACGGCATGGGTATAATCAAGGTTCTGAGGCGCTTGCTACATACTCATATACCCAAATATTTCGTAATGGTATCATTGAGGCTGTTTATAACAACTGTCCCGAAGACCTCCGTAAACAGCACGAGAAGAAAATCTATATAAATTATGAAAAACAGGTGCTGGCAGCACTTCGTGAACTCCTAACATTTCAGAAATCACTGGGCGTTTCTCCACCTTTGTTTGCTCTACTGACGTTCATCAATATTAAAGATTATAAACTCTCGGCCCTACCTGATCCCCTCGCTATGGACTTATTCTCTGTGCCCTTCGACCGCGATGTTTTGAAATTTTCAGAAGTCATGTTCGAGACATTTGACTGCGACGTAGATGGTAAAATGCGTTATGTTTTCGACAGGGTTCGCAACTCCGCAGGTCTCCCTCCGACAAGCTCAGTGTAAACTCACGGGACAAGCGGATTTGGAAGGGAGAAGTGAGAAGGGGGAGAGACAGTTTTGAGTTTTAAGTGTTTAGTTTTGAGTTGGGATTGAGATTCTTCGGTGCTTTATAAGCACACCATATACAAGATTAATGATTATTGAAGATTGATAAATTGTTGAGATTGCCGCGTCGGCCTTCGGCCTACTCGCAATGACATTTTTTAATAGATCCCTCGACTTCGCTCGGGATGACAGTTGGGAGAGATAGTTTTGAGTTTTGATTTAGAATCTTGGGTGCCTTATAGGCACGTAAATAGTTTTGAGTTTTAAGTGTTTAGTTTTGAGTTGTGATTGAGATTCTTCGGTGCGCTCGAAATTACACCGGAGTGGATTACCGCCTTCGGCGGACTTCGGTCGAAATGACATTGATTGATGAATGATTATTGATTAATTATCATTGGTGCGAAACATCGCAGCCTACGATCTGCGGTCTTCGGCCCTCATCCCGCTAAGCTATGAGTGCATAATCCACAAGCACATAAGGCGTAACTGATGTATGCATGGGTAGAGGCAATCTCGGCAACATATCACGAGATACGAACAACGATTGACCAGGTCCCGATTATTTAGGCACAATCAATAAAGTCATCCGCCTTCCGGCCATCCTGCTTGGCCGCTCGATTTTCGCCAGGTCTTCCATCGATTGAGCAATTTCCTCTAATACCGCATGCCCCCGGTCCCTGTGCAGCATCTGTCGTCCGCGGAAGAACATTGTGAACTGCACTTTGTGGCCTTTCTCAAGAAATGCGCGGGCGTGATTGAGCTTGATATCCAGGTCGTGTTTATCGGTTTCGGGCCTGAGTCTGATTTCCTTGAGTGTAGTAGTATGGTGCTCGTTTTTCTTATGAGCCTCGCGAATTTTGCGTTTCTGCTCATACTGCCACTTGCCGTAATCCATTATCCTGCAAACGGGCGGTTCACTGGTTGGCGCTACTTCGACAAGGTCCAAGCCTGTCTCGCGTGCCATGCTCATTGCCTCATGTCTGGGCACGACTCCTACTTGATTGTTTTCTTCGTCTATTAGCCGAACTGTCTCGGCTTTTATACCTCCATTAACCTTTAATCCTTTTTTACTGATTTTGTACCACCTTACCTTTCTTCAAATTATGTGTTTTATGTTTCGATTGACGATTCACAGGCCACGGGCCAGTAATTATACCGCAAAATCTATTTTTTATCAGCAATTTTCTGGATTGCCATTCCTAAAAACTCGTCAATCTCCATTGTTTTGGTTTCTTTGGCTCCCCGGATTCTTACATTTACAGTATTGGACTGGGCCTCTTTAGGCCCAACTACCAACATATAGGGGAGCTTTTCGCTGTGTGCTTTGGCAATTTTAGCATTTACTTTTTCGTCCGTCAAATCACAACTGCAGCGAAGCCGGGCGTCTTTTAGCTTCTGATGCACAACTTTGGCATAATCATTTGTTTTTTCACTAATCGTCAGAACTCTGACCTGTTCCGGGGCAAGCCATAGAGGCAAATTGGCGGCATAGTGTTCTATAAGAATACCCATAAATCGCTCTAAAGAACCGAGAACCGCTCTGTGAATCATAACCGGGGGCTTTTCGGTGTTATCTTTGTCTGTATAGACCATGCCGAAACGCTGCGGCATAGAGAAATCCAGTTGAATCGTGCCCAATTGCCACGACCTTTTCAGGCAATCCTTTATATGGAAATCTATCTTAGGCCCGTAAAATGCGCCATCGCCTTCGTTGATTTTGTACTCGATATTCCTTTGTTCGAGCGCGCCTTTGAGGGCGTCTGTAGCAATCTCCCAAATCTCGTCTGAGCCGATATGTTTTTCCGGTTTTGTGGACAGCTCAATGTGGAAATCTTCAAAGCCAAAGGCTTTATATATCTCGAAGGTGAGGTCGATGACACCTATTATTTCAGACTGTATCTGCTCGGGAGTGCAGAAGATGTGGGCATCGTCCTGGGTGAACTGTCTTACCCTGAAAAGACCGTGCATAACACCGCTGGCCTCATGTCGATGCACGAGGCCAAGCTCGGCAACGCGTAAAGGAAATTCGCGATACGAATGCTGCCTGGATTTATAAATCAGGCATCCGCCGGGACAGTTCATGGGCTTAATCGCATAGCTGGTATCGTCGAAATTGGTAAAGTACATATTCTCTTTGTAATTGTCCCAATGTCCGCTCTTGTGCCAAAGGTCTTCATTTAGAATAATGGGCGTCTGGATTTCCTGATATCCGTATTTATTGTGAACACCTCGCCAGAAGTCTACTATGGCGTTCCAGATAATCATTCCTTTGGCGTGTATAAAAGCAAAGCCGGGGCCGGCCTCGTTGAAACTGAATAAATCCAATTGTTTGCCCAGTACACGGTGGTCGCGTCTCTTTGCCTCCTCCAATCTTGATAGATAGTCGTCGAGGTCTTTTTTGGTCGGCCATGCGGTGCCGTAAACCCGCTGGAGCATTTTTTGTGTTGGGTCGCCGTGCCAATAGGCACCGGCTACGGACATAACCTTAAAGCTTCCTGCTTTTCCCGTGCCTGGTACATGCGGGCCCCGGCACAAGTCTTCGAATCCATCCCCGCTCGAATAAAAACTAATAATGTCACTGTCAGAGCGGTTTACATTGTCGATTTTATATTTGTCGCCAGCCAGCTTTTTCAGGGCCTCGGTTTTACTCATTTGACTGCGAACAATTGGCTTGTCTGCCCTGGCAATATCCCGCATTATTTCTTCTATGCGTTGGAAGTCTTCCGGGCGAATCGTCTCGTCAAGGTCAATGTCGTAGTAAAATCCATCCTCAATGGTCGGGCCGTAAACCAATTTTGTTTCCGGCCAGATGGTGCATATCGCCTCAGCCATTATGTGCGCGCAACTATGGCGCATTATTTTGAGACCTTCATCGTCTTTGAGGGTAATGATCCTGACTGTTGTGTCGGCTGTTATAGGAGAGGATAAATCTACTAATTGACCATTTAGTTCCGCTGCAACGGCTGCCTTTGCGAGTCCTGGTCCAATCTGCTCAGCTAATTCTTTTAGAGTCGCGCCGTCCCTAACCTCTAATGTGCTGCCGTCGGGCAGTGTTACTTTTGTCATAAATCTATCCGCTACTAACAAGCCTTTCTGTTTCTGTACTAAGAAAACTGTTCAAACAAATTTGTTATCCCTATACTGCCAATCGGGATTTGAACTAAACTATATTATTTTACCCGGAAGGACCGGCTTCGTCAATATAATTTATCACCTGATTTAGCTGTTGCCGTATGCCACATCTCCCAATATAATACAATAGTTACCAGTATTTGTCATCTCTGTAAATATATGGAAATATTGGCCTGTATAAAATGTTTTCCAGCAGGTTTACTGCTGATCGCAGCCTCGGGCACAGAATCATTGTCTTTTAATCCGATTAAACTTTTCGTGCTCTGCGGGTGGGTGTATTTGTGTTTTTACTTTGTCCAGCAGGTCCAATACAGCCTGTTAGTGCCGCCGAAATATAAAACAATAGCCAAATTATCCGCCCTTTTTGTGGGTCCGATACTGTTTTTTGTGCTGCTGATAGTAGATATCGGCCACCAAATCTCCTCTGAGCGTCAGAAAAACGTCATCGAAATAATAAAGCAGCGGTTTCGAAATGCCTTTTCAGGCAGAGGCCCTTCAGGCCTTACCCAGTCCCGAGAGGAAACGACGATAAAACTGCTTGATTCGTCAGGAACCGAGCTTAAACAGATATATGGCCACGGTAAAAGCAAAGGTGAGGACCGCCACATTCTTGACTTTACGGAGCATATTATCTGGGACGCTCTGCAAGAGCAGGCCAGCGATATTCTCATCGATCCGAAGAACGACTCGACTTACACAGTCAGGTTCCGGGTAGATGGCGTACTGCGAATAGTGGAGCAGCTCGAAGCCGGCAAATGCAAGGCCGTCATAAACAGCATCAAGGCCGTCTCAAATATGGACATTTCTGAAAGACGCAGGCCGCAGGACGGTGCTTTTATAGCACAAACCGCCGATGGCACAGCCTCATTTAGAGTCGCAAGCGCCGGTGTAGTGAACGGTGAAAAGTTGTCGGTCAGGGTGCTCAGCCAGAAAGCCGG
>JBARPZ010000198.1:0-1741 GCA_049643445.1 Sedimentisphaerales bacterium | reverse complement strand
GGCGGGGCTGCTGGAAGCAGGGCACACCGTGTCGGTCTTTGATAAGGGCACCGAATTCGGCGGGATGATAGATTCGGTAATCCCGGAAGGAAGACAAAGTGATTCGCTCAGGAACGAAATCAGCGCCGTTTTCACCGATGTACCAGAAGAAAGATTTTCAAAACATCTCGGCAAAGAGTTAAACGCTGCTTTCAATCTGGATACCCTTTTAGCAGAAGGATTTGGCGCGACTTTCATCGGCATGGGCCTTCCAAAATCAGCCGGCATCAGCAATAAAAATATTGATGGTTTGTGGAATGCACTGGAATTCCTCTTAGCAGCCAAGTCCGACAAGAAACCTGATTTAGCGGGCAAACAGGTAGCAGTAAACGGCGGGGGCAATACCGCTATGGACGCAGCAATTACAGCCGGCCAACTCGGCGCCAAAGACAATTATGTGATATATCGCCGGTCTTTTAAGGAGATGCCGGCCTGGAGCGCCGAGCGCGACCAGGCGATAAAAGAAGGGGTTCATTTTCTAATACTAACACAACTGCTGGACGTAAACAGTAAGGATGGTAAACTAACAGGCGTTAAAGTTTGTCCAACGAAATTAGGTGAGCCTGATGAAACAGGCAGGCGCAAGCCGCAGCCCGTCGAGTCAAGTGCGTACGAGCTTGAAATGGATATTGTGGTAGAAGCAACAGGCCAGGGGTCCTCAGATGAAATCAGTGAGATTCTGCCGGGCGTGGCATTAGAAAACGGGCTTATTCAAACACACAAAAATTCTTTAGCAACCTTCAGGGTGGGCGTATTTGCCGGCGGCGACCTTGTCAGAGGGCCATCGACGGTGGTTGCGGCCGTTGCGGACGGGATGAAAGCAGCGAAAGAGATAGACAAGTTCCTAAGACAATAGCCAATTTGTAAGCGTTATTCTGGTTGCGAAGGAATTGTGTGACGCAGTTTTTCTGAGGTGAGATTTTAGATGCCGGAAAATAATCCCAAGAGTTGGGGGCGAGGCGGCACGGGCCGGTTTGCGACCACTCACTGGAGCGTCGTTCGGGCGGCGGGGAAATCTTCGTCTCCACACTATAAAGAGGCGATGGGGACGTTGTGCAAAATATACTGGTTTCCGCTTTATGCGTATCTTCGTCGACATGGATACGACAATAACCAGGCCGAGGAATATACACAGGCATTCTTTGCACGGATTTTAGAGAAACACAGCCTGCGTCAGGCCGACCCGAAGCAGGGTAAATTTCGCTCGTTTCTTCTGATTTCACTGAAATACTTTCTGGCCAATGAGCGTGACCGCGCCCGTGCCAAAAAGCGCGGCGGAGGGCGCAAAGTGCTTTCGCTGAACTTTGAAAATGCGGAAAATCAGTACTCGCTTGAGCCGGCCCATGAGCTATCGCCGGAAAAGCTGTTTGAGCGTTCGTGGGCGCTGGCGGTTTTGGAGAGGACGATGAGCCTGCTCACGGCCGAGGCGGTCAAAACGAAAAAACAGAAGATTTTCGAGCATTTGAAAGTTTACCTTACCGCCAAGAAAAGCTCTGTCCCCTACCACAAGGTGGCCGAGAAACTGGGCATGAGCGAGGGGGCGGTAAAGGTCGCCGTACATCGGCTGCGAAGGCGTTACCGCAAGCTGCTGCGGGAGGAAATCGCCCAGACGGTCAGTACCGAGGACCAGATTGACGAGGAAATTCGTGACCTCTTTGCCGCCCTTGCCCGTTGAGCCGTCGAATTAACATTTCTGAAAAAA
>JBARPZ010000197.1:0-12400 GCA_049643445.1 Sedimentisphaerales bacterium | reverse complement strand
ATATACAATTTTATACAGGAAATCTCAAATTGGAGTCGGGTATGTACTCTAAGGATCGGTTCGTCAAGAATATTCGTTTTTGGCTGGTAGTCATTCTTGTAGTTGGGCTTTGTGCGAGTGTTTCTTTGTCTGCGGAAAAGGACAAATCGAGCGGCGGTACGCTTGAAGTATCGGTGATGAGCTTTAACATCCGTTACGGTACGGCTAATGACGGAGCAAATCGGTGGCAGAATCGGCGGGAGATGGTTTTTGAGGTTATTGCCAGGCACAATCCGGATGTTGTCGGGCTGCAGGAGGCGTTGGGCTTCCAGATCGACGAGGTTTGTAAGGCACTGCCGCTATACGCCAAGATCGGTGTCGGTCGGGACGATGGGAAGACAAAAGGCGAGTTTTCGGCGATTCTGTATCGACGGAAGAAATTCAAAATTGAGCAGGCTGGGACGTTCTGGTTATCCGATACGCCTGAGGTGCCAGGCTCGATTACGTGGGGCAACGCCTGCACGCGAATATGCACATGGGCGAGATTTACAGAGAGGAAATCCGGCCGAGCCTTCTATCACTACAACTTACATCTCGACCATATCTCCCAGCCTTCGCGAGAAAAAAGTGTGATTCTTCTGGCCGAACGCATCGGCAATAGAGAACGTCCGGACCCATTCGTAGTTACTGGGGATTTTAACGCCGGGGAGAATAATCCGGCCATCCTGTTTCTAAAAGGCAAAGGCACGTTGAAAGGCAAAAGCAAAGTCGAGTCTGAGAATCCGGTCCCAATAGTCGATACGTTCCGCACGCTGCATGGTGACGCAGAAAAAGTCGGGACGTTCAATGGCTTTAGAGGAACGGATACAGGAGAGAAGATCGATTTTGTCCTGATGAGTTCCGGCGTACAGGTGCTCGATGCGCAAATCCTTCACGATAACGTCGAAGGCCGATACCCATCCGACCATTTCCCCGTTACGGCCCTTTTGCGGCTCCGAGACCTATAACAACGTCCTCAGGCCGAGACATCTTCGGGCTTCTCTGAATATCACTGGAAATGGCCTGTTTTGTGCAGAGTATGTTAAGAAATATTTAATGCGTTAATTCCCCCATGCGCTGTGCGAACGCGTCAACGCACGCCAAACCGGGAACCGCTCGCTGACTCACCTCCACGGCAACTGCTTCCAGTATTCCGGCCCTTCATTGGTTTGCGTTATTCCCGCATTAGACCTGCCCCGGGTGACATACCTGCGAAGCAGCATGATCAACTCCGCCGCCACCTCTGGATTCTTCTCGTACAGATTATTCTGCTCTTTCGGATCGGCCACAAGATCATACAGTTGATATCGCGGCAAGCCCAGTTCCACAGCCCGCTTTCCTTTCGGCGCGCTCCACCCGCCCGAACCGGGACAGAACTCGATCTTCCATCGCCCCTTACGAACTGCAAAGTATCCGTTACTCGAATGGCATACAATCGCCTCACGTCCCGACCGATCCCACTTCCGCCCCTGAAAGAGACCAAGCAGACTGACACTGTCCTCGGCGGCATCATCCGGCAGCGTCGCGTGGACGATCTCAGCCGCTGTCGCCATAAAGTCCACAAGCGTAATCACTTGCTCGCATTTACTGCCCGGCTTTATAACACCGGGCCACCGAGCCACAAACGGCACCCTGTGACCGCCCTCCCAGATATCCGCCTTATGTCCCCGCCAATGGTCACGCAGATGGACATTCTTCTGCTCCAGGCCCTCGAAGTTGCACTTGGGTGATGTCCCATTGTCGGCCGTGAAGATCACAAGCGTGTTCTCAGCCAGCCCCAGATCGTCGATCGCACGCACAATCCGCCCGACACTCCAGTCCGTCTCCATAAGAAAATCCGCATACTTACTGACACCGCTCTTGCCCTGGAACCGCTCAGATGGATTGATCGGAGTATGCGGCGAAGTCATCGCAAAGTACAAAAAGAACGGCTGCTCCCTCTTGGATCGCTCGGTGATATAATCGGCGCACTTCTCAGTAATCCCGGGAAGAACCGCTTCGAAGCGCCAACCCGCCATTGCCGGGCCCGACGAAACCCCGTTCGAGCTATCAGCTTTCATTGTATCCGTCGGAATCCCAAGAACTCGATCATTTTCAATCCAGACGAACGGTGGCCAGTTGGGAACATCGTCACCGAAATAATAGTCGAATCCCCGTTCAATCGGCCCACCGGTAACACGCTTGGAAAAATCAACCTTCTTCGCCATCGTAGTATGTTCACCTGAGCTATCGTGCCACTGCCACCCAAGATGCCACTTACCGATACACGCCGTATGGTATCCAGCCTTCTGCAGCAGTTTACCCACCGTCAGCCGGTCCTCGGCTATCAACGGAGGTCCCCACTTGTTGACAATGCCTGATTTCATCCTCGTTCGCCATGAATACCGCCCCGTCAACACTCCATAGCGAGTAGGCGAGCATACCGCCGATCCGGAGTGCGCATCGGTGAAAGTCATTCCCTGCCTGATGAGCTTGTTGATATTCGGCGTTGTGACCCCGGATTTGGCATTCAGCGCACTGACAGAATCGATCCCCATATCATCAGCCAGGATGTACACGATGTTAGGTGCCGTCTTCTTTTTTCGGGTCGCCCTTGTGGTCCCAACAGCCGGCATGAGTCCCATCCCGAGCATGAATCCACACGTCCGTTTGAGAAAAAGCCTTCGACTCGAATTCATTCTTTCATCCTTTCAGGAGATTTCCCCGTTGAGCGTTGTATTCTCAGCAATACCCCTTGCCGCATCCACTCCATTGCCTTCTCAGCAGCTAACTCTTCAGATCTCTCAAATCCGGCTTGAGCCTGACCGCCGATTGCAGCAGTGACTCCCATGCCACTTCGCCTCCCTTATTTGCCAGATATTACTACCGAAACTAGCCTTTAGCAAGAGGATTTTTGACGATAAAAATGCTGTTTTTAGGAGGCAGGTATGTTACTTATACATAATGCTTAACCATATAAAAAGCTGCGACCATCATTACTCATAATATGGTTGTATTTTTCATCACTCAATGGCCACATGCTTTTGGTTTTCTGCAGATAATTTTTGGGTTGGCACTGGTAAGAATACCTGAAGCTTATGCAGGAGTTTTGTGTGAGCACCTACAGTTGAAACAGGTGAGGTTGCCTGCTGTTTACTGCCATGCAAAGGGCCTGAATTTCCCGGCTGGACCAGTCGGAATCCGTGACATCTGTTGTGCTGAATTTACGTACACCAACGGTCAATTCCTAGGACACATACTCTCTAGAAACTCCTTGTTGTTAGGGTATTTCCTGAGTAACTTGAAGAGAGAGTCCATGGCCTCTCTGGCCCCGTAGTTTGCCAAGACACGCCGGAGCGTGGCCAAACCGCTGGTTTGGTCCAAGCTATAGAGCTTAGCTTCCTTTCGTGTACCGCTGGCCGGGATGTTGATAGCAGGAAAAATCCTGGCCTCAGCCAAGGACTGGTCGAGTACAATCTCGCTATTGCCCGTTCCCTTAAACTCTTCGAATATCAGTTGATCCATTCGAGAGCCGGTATCAATCAGGCACGTTGCGATGATAGTGACCGAGCCTCCATTTTCAATGTTACGTGCCAGTCCGAACAGACGCCTTGGTACTTCCAGTACGCCGGCTTCCAGTCCGCCGCTCATAGTTTGGCGGCGTTTTGCATCTCGGCGCCTGGTCCTGCTGTTGAACGCCCTTCCCAGCCGCGTGAGACTATCAATCAACAGAACCACCTCGTGGCCGCATTCCAGTTCTGTTTGTACATGGGCAAGTATCAGTTCTGCGAGTTCGGCGTGTTCGTCGGCATCGTGGTCGTTGGTGCTGGCGACGACTTCGGTGCCCTCCACGGCCCTTCGAAAGTGGGTGACTTCCTCCGGCCGTTCATCCACTAACAGCACGATGATACGGCTTTGGGGGGAACAATGGCGAATCGCCCGGACGGTCTGTTCCAAGATGATTGTCTTTCCGGCCTTGGACGGCGAGACAATCAACTGACGCGTGCCCCTGCCTATCGGTGCGATGAGGTCTACTATTCGCATGCTATCCAAGCCGCAAGCGCCCAGGTCAAATCGTTCGTGCGGATCGATTGCCACCAGATCGGAAAAGCGCGGGCGTTTGAGAAAGTCCTCCGGACTCATGCCACCCAGGGTCTCGATTGACACCAACCTTGATTCGCCTCTCTTCCGCTCGACCTGACCTGTGACGGCTGCTCCTTCGGTGAGGACAAGTCGGCGATTTAAATCCGGGTGGACCATCACTTCGCCCGGCCCCTGCCGATAAGACCGGTCGGCGGTCCTGACCGCAAACTGCCGTTTGCTGACACATTTAAGTATTCCAGTTGTCGTATCGGCCATCGAAATATTCCATGTGAAATCCCATAAAGATTGATGGTGAACAAGGAAACACCTGTATTATAGCAGATTGATCCACGTTGGCAACCCTTGCCTGTGGTTTACGCAGGGCATAGTGGGAAGACTTATTAGAGGATTAGAAGGGGGGATTTTGAGGACTGGTTGAACGGGAGGAGGAGTTAGGAAACCTTCGTTCACCAAGTGAATGTAGGTTATGGGAATAGTATGTTCAAAACGTTCACTCTTTTTTGCAAATTTTTTAAGTCGTTGATATTACTAACCTTATGAATTTACAAATTTAGCTATTTTACACGCTATTTGGCTTTTTGGTTGTAGGGATTTTCCTCAAATATCACAACCGCAAGGGCATCTTACAGAGTCCATATGAAGGCTTGATTTTCAAGACAGATATGATATATCATTGAAAATGAGGCTCATTACAGGCACAGAAATGCAATTGTTTATGAAGAATCTTCGTAACAAGTGTTTGTCGTAATGCTTAAAAGGAGGTATTTGAAACGAATGGAACAAAGTTACAGGAACTCACAAAGCACAACTGTTCTTTCCGCACCCTGGGCGAGGACTGTTGAAGAAACTATCAAACAGTTACAGGTCTTCCGGCAGGAGGGTCTTGATCGGCGTGAAGTTCAACGCAGGCTGAAAAAATATGGTCCCAATCGCCTTCGTGAGACGGGAAAAAAGAGTATCATACAGATATTTATCAATCAGCTTAAAAGTCTTATTGTGATACTTCTTGGGGTTGCGGCAGTATTATCTTTTGTTTTTAATGAATGGGTGAATGGTATTGCCATCTCTGGAGTCATTGTTGTTAATGCATTAATCGGTTTTTTCATGGAGCTAAAGGCAATTCGTTCCATGGAAGCCCTGCAACAGATGGAAAGGGTAAGCGCTAAGGTCCGCCGGTCAGGCAAAGTAATCGAAATACCGGCTCGTCAACTGGTGCCCGGAGATATCGCCGTCCTAGAAGGTGGCGATATTATCAGTGCCGACATGAGGCTGGTTTTTGCGGCTAAAATCCAGGCTGATGAATCGGTGCTTACCGGTGAATCGTTTCCAATCGGCAAGCAGGTCGAACCCGTGGATAAAACGGCGGTTTTGGGTGACCGGACGAATATGTTATTTAAAGGTACAGCCGTTACCCGTGGTTCTGCTGAAGCTGTGGTTATCGCTACAGGAATGAATACTGAACTGGGCAGGATCACCGATCTTGTTCAGGGAGCGAAAGAGGAAACCACTCCTCTTGAAAAACAACTGG
The DNA here is from genome assembly GCA_049643445.1 of Sedimentisphaerales bacterium. Lineage (GTDB taxonomy): Bacteria > Planctomycetota > Phycisphaerae > Sedimentisphaerales > Anaerobacaceae > CS2-K091. The sequence continues at coordinate 6,771 of JBARPZ010000197.1, read as the reverse complement.
ATAGCCTGGGACGAAAGCTTCTCTGGGTAACATTATTATTGATTGCAATTATTGCTGTTACCGGGATTGCTCGAGGCCGGGAAGTGTTCATTATGATTGAAACAGCGATAGCCTTGGCAGTGGCGGCGATTCCGGAAGGTCTACCTATTGTTGCTACGTTGGCTTTGGCCCGCGGAATGCTTCGGATGGCTCGTCATAATGCGATGGTAAACCAATTGGCGGCGGTTGAAACGCTTGGCGGCGTCAGTGTCATCTGTACAGATAAAACCGGAACCCTAACAGAAAACAGGATGACAATAACTGACCTATATCTATCCAATGAGCGGATTCAGATCGGAGCGGTTGATAAGGACGGCAATGCGATATTTACAATTAACGACAAAGCCATTGATCCAACACAAAACGAACGGCTGATGAAGGCGTTGGAAATCGGTGTCCTTTGCAACAATGCTTCGTTGGAAAAAAACCGCAGCAGTGCTTCGTCAGGAGTCGGCGATCCAATGGAGATAGCCCTTCTTATTGCCGCCCGGAAAGCATCCATTGATTATCAAAAGCTAAACCAGCAATATCCTGAGGAATATGAAGACGCCTTTGATTCCGACACAAAGAGAATGGCTACTTTCAATCGGGTAGATGGAAGGTATAGAGTGGCTGTCAAGGGGGCTTTGGAGACTATTCTGGAAAGCGCTACCCGAGTATCGACTGGAGAGGGTTTTGAATCACTTGATGAAAAGTGGAAAAGCTACTGGCTGCAAAAGAACGCCGAATTAGCCGAACACGGCTATCGTCTTTTGGCGCTTGCAACAAGAGAAGCCGAGTCAATCGAGACTAATCCCTATGAGGATCTTACCTTCCTTGGTCTGGTTTGTATGGAAGACCCGGCACGCGATGATGTTCGGGAGGCTGTAAGAGCGTGCCGCAGCGCAGGAGTCCAGATTGTAATGATTACCGGAGATCATCCCAAAACAGCCAATAGTATCGCTTCTTCGATCGGTTTGACAGAGCAGGGCAGGGACAATGTTATTGTTGGTAAAGATATCAAGCCGTATGAGGAAATGACACCCGAGGACCATCAGTTGTATCGCAATACACCCGTTTTTGCCAGGGTTAGTCCCAAACAAAAGCTCGATTTGATTGCAGTTCATCAGGCCGCCGGTGACATCGTCGCAATGACCGGTGACGGTGTAAACGATGCACCTGCCTTAAAAAAAGCTGACATCGGGGTAGCAATGGGTTTGAGGGGGACACAGGTAGCCCGTGAAGCCGCAGATATGGTCCTGAAAGATGATGCGTTTTCTACGATTGTCATTGCGGTCGAACAGGGACGCATCATTTTTGAAAACATCCGGAAATTTATAATCTATCTGTTGTCCTGCAATATCAGCGAGATTATGGTGGTTTTTGCCGCTTCTATTGTAGATGCACCACTGCCCATTCTTCCGTTACAAATTTTGTTTCTCAATTTAGTTACCGACGTATTTCCGGCCCTTGCCTTAGGTGCAGGCAGGGGAAATCCCGGATTGATGAAGAAGCCTCCAAGGCCATCAAGTGAGCCGATCCTGTCAAAACGTGGATGGTATTCTATCTTTGGGTACGGGGCGTTAATCACATTTTCAGTATTGTTGGCCTTTGGCCTTTCATATAGGATGCTGGGTATGGAAAAGAGACAGGCTGTTACAGTCTCTTTTTTGACGCTTGCCCTGGCCCAGCTATGGCATGTATTTAATATGCGAACAAAAGGAACAAAACTGTTTAAGAACGAAGTAGTCGAAAACCCTTATATATGGGCGGCGTTGGGATTGTGTATTCTGTTGCTTTTAGCAGTGGTGTATGTTCCCCTATTATCAGAAGTTTTAAAGCTTACAAATCCGGGACTGAACGGATGGATTCTTATTGTTGTGGCAAGCTCAATAACCTGTCTTATAGGACAAATCTGTAAGCTGTTTACACGAAAATAATTTTTTATAAAATTGATAGGCTATTTTTAGTAATACATGTTGTAGATTATTCATTAGCGACTGTTCGTCAAGTATCGCAGCCGCAAGGTCAAAAGAAAAGGACATTCAATCCAGTGTCAAACGTATTTTCAAAACGTTCATCATTTTTTGCAATTTTTTTAAGTCTTTGATATTACAAACCTTATGGATTACCGTTTTTTGCGATTTTACGCGCTATTTGGTCTTTTGGTTGTAGCCGAGCTGTAGTCGCGCCAAGCCAAAAAAGCTGATAAAAGGGGAATATAAAATATGCCTAAACAAGGGGAACTATAGTACATCTACTCGACGCGATGATTGATTGTAATATTGATAAATCGGCTGCAGACTGTTAATTTGCGCATCCTGTCCAATTTTCAGCGAAAATCGCAAAGTCATCAAAATCAACCTTGCCGTTGCCGTCCAGATCGGCTTTGAGTCCACCCTGCTCTTCGGGCCACTCGCCGACCAATACAGCCAAATCATCGAACCCGACACAGCCGTCAAAGTCGAAGTCACCGGGTATCAGACCCAGGACCTCTTTAATGATATTATGTAAAATGGTCTTGTAGTCGTCGGTGAGATAATCATCCCAGCGATAATCCGCATCTGCAACATCATAACTCCAGTTGACGAAGAAAACACGATGTCCTCCCAGCGTTCCATCGCCACTGGCTAACACCGTGCCGGCAGCCATTTCATAAAGCATAGCCCTGCCATTAAACGTACCAATGAGAGTGGCGCCGGGATCTAAAGACTGGCTAAGATATATCATACCCGGTGCTTGATTCAGGCCGGTGTGATTCGGAGTGCTGGCCGGATCGTCCCAATCGAAAATTTGGATCGAAGAACCCGATAAGCCTTTCAGGAACGGATGGCCCGCAGCGACTACATCCATACTCTGTTGAGTTATGGGGGTAGCATCTCCATCATCATCGGAGGTATTCCATCCCCACCGTTCCTCTCGATCCAGGTAGCCACTCTGTAAAATTACTGGTTTTACCAGATTCGTGTTCCATAGCGCGTCGTAGTTGTAGCTGCCACTATTGGTGCGACGTGACACCAAAATCAAGTCGGCAGCAGCGACCGCCGTCTGGATCGCAGCATTACCGGACCAGTCGCCCTGCATGTTCTGATTCATGCCGTTCGTATCCACGGTATAATCCAGACTCTGCAGCCATGTGACAAGCTCGTCATCTTCATGATCTCCCCCTGACGTCAATGGGTCCGCGGCGTCACTGACAAGGGCAATGGTTACTCCCTCGCTTTCAGGTAGGTCCTCTCGTAAAGAAACATTGTCCAGATATACATCAAAAGGGGAAATCCCCATGTTAAACTCCACTCTGGCGTTGAAATCGGACGGATATTCCATAGTAAAGGAATGACTATAATGGGTCTGGTTCGGTGTGATTTGCATGGGTCCGATTTTGCTGTAGTCCGTCCAGGGAGACTCGTTCTGCCCCACTTTGGCTTCGATCAGTCGAGGCAGAGTAGCAGACCATGCATCAAATTCGAAGATGTATTCTTTTCCCTGGACAAGTTGCATCCCGGCCTGAAATAACCGAACATCCGACATTTGAGTACCACCGTTGGCTATATCGAAATGGCTTACACCGGCTTCGATATTCCATTCTGCAGACGCAGAAGCCCCAACTTCCCAGGTCCACGGATCCTGCCCTGTAGAGAAATCGCCATTCTTAACCATATTCTGACCTGGTATAGTAGTAAAATTAACATAGCCGTTTTTTACGTCGGAGGGAGCACTTTCCGCCCCGTAAATATCAACAGCCGTTACGCGGAAGTAATTTGTTCCGTTCTCTAAGCCCGTGTAGAGGCGCTTTAGCGTTTCTGTCGAGGTATCGAGCAGCGTGGTGGGCGGATTCGAAGTGCCGCCGTAGATGCGATAATAATCCACATCGGGATCACCGAACTTGTTGAAAATCAGTGTGATATTGTCCGCATACGACTCGACAATTAGATTAGGCACCTCCACCACTCCTGTCCAGGGAAACCGAAAGACGCGGTAACTCTTGGAGTTCATGGCCGCCCAATTCATCTCAAAGGCCTTGGTGCCATCGGGTCGCACTTCTGTGACCTTCGGGGCATTGGTGAGGACCCAGTTGATTAGTGTATTGCCATTCGGCAGCCGCTGGGCGTTACCCATGTGATAGGAATCATATCCCCCATAGTATTCCCATACCATGGTGGCGGTCCTCGCATTGGGGTCGACCTCGTATTCGACAGCACGCGAGTTGGGCATACTATCGAGGTGGTGGTTGTCAAACACTGTATAGCGGTTTTCTCCCACGACCCGAATGTCGTGCTGCACGTTAAACTGGCCCAGGGGGTCGTTGAGGATGGTAAGCCGCTGATCCAGATACGGATCCTGGCTCGGGTCCGTCGGGTGGCCACTGCCCAATCTCCAGATGACCTCACCGGTGTACCTGTTGATTTTAGTGACCTCACTGACGCGCTTGCTTGAGACCAGCAGATGGCCGTCCGTGTCGACGTAGACAGAGTTCATATGCACGAACCGAATGCTCTGGCTGGTCGGCTTGTCGTCGTAGCTCCAGTACTCCATCAACCGGATATCGTGATTGTCCCATGCACGCCATTGGAAAATAAGCTCGCCGGCGGCTGTGAACTCCTGAAGTACTGTTTCGAGCACTGTTGCATCCACCTTGCCACCGACGACGTATCGACTCATATCGACTGTTTCGCTCCGAAGCCCAAAGAGAAGATACCCCCCATTTTCTAACACTTGCAGCTCATGGTCATCGGTACTGTAGCCGTTCACGGCACCGAAGGAACGAAGGTAATTGAAGTTCTGATCGTAGCCGGAAAAGTTGGTCCAGGTAATGATTCCGTTCTTCTGGACCTTAAAGTCCCGGGCCGTAGACCCACGCTTGTACCAGACAGGGGCACCTGAATTATCCAGGATCATGGCGTAATTCGTAGGGCTGCCACTATAATCGATAAATATGTATCCCGGTGCCGGGTTGTTATTGACAGTAATATCGACGTGCGGGAAGTCGCTGGGTACGGAGACTCCATTTGGCATAATCATGGGACCGTCGAGCGCAGTCACGGAAATCCCGTCTTCGGCCATCATGGCCATGTCCGTTGTGGCCAGCACCTTCCATTCCGTGCCAGGCGTCGCCTGCCTATTCATGACCTCAAGTGCTGTCGATCCGCTGCTTGTCGCTTGCAGCAATGCACTCTCAGGTGGCGGCATGGGCCCGGAGACCATAAACTGATACTGGTATGGCTCGACGACACCAGGAACGCAGGGATCTACAGTCGGTGTCAACGTCACCGTGACAAGCTCGTCATTCGAGAAACCCGACGATACCTCAAAGATGACCGTCTTGTCATCGCTGGCAATCCTGGTCTGCCCTGTGTGGGATCCACTGGCGCTTCCTGTTACATTAATGAACGTCGACAAGTTTGTGATATCGTTGGGTGAAACAGCCTCAAAACGCACCAGAAAAAACTTTGTCTGCGGCGACACATACTCAGCCCCGGGTACGGGCGACAAATAGAGGTACCCTTTATCGCGATGTTCAGATGCCAGCGCATTGCCGCAGAATATCAGGACAACAGCAATAAACAGGGCTCTGTTTCTTCCTGCAACCTGACTGATTTTTGAGTACAGTTTCATCAGCGTAAACTCCTTTTCGAATTTTCGAAGACGCATTGCCACTATAGACAAATATCGGGATTCACCGTGCTAAACACCACATTGGCCCATCGCCTGCGTCGCCAAGCGGTCCAGCCACGAATGACACCTTGTATGCCAGAGTCAAGTCAATGCTGGTCTTAATTAAGTTTCACTTACAACTTTGCAACCTGCAACAGACTATTTTGTCCAGTTTTTAGCAAATTTGGCAATGTCCGCAAAATTGACATTTCCGTCACCGCTAAGGTCTTCGGGAATCCTGCCTGCCCCGGACCAAAGCCATCGAGAAGCAATTCTCGCTAAAAGCCTGAAGTCATGTGGAATGCTGACGGTTGCGCTGCTAACAGCGACATTTCCGCAGTCATCAACAGCCTCATAGGTTATGGTGTAAATCCTGCTGCTTCCGGTCCCGCTTCGTTCAGACCTTAGATAGATAGAGCCATCCTCGCCTATTTGAATATCATCGCTGGTGTGTCCGTCGCCGATGGTATCATCACCTTCGTTGGCCACGATGCTGACTAAAGATACATCCGGTGACTCATCACTATCGTCGCTTACCGTCCAGCTCGGCGTAATCAGGACCATCTTATGAGTCGGCGGCCACAACATTGTGGGTGTAACGGACAGCTCGAAATCAGGCGGGGTTGTGTCCGGTGGATCGATGGCGAAGACCTCGTCACTCATATCGGATATGGCCTCATTCTCGGAGCTTTTGATCTTGATGGAATAATCGCAGCCCGGTTCGAGGTCCAGATTGACTTCCCATTCATAAGCCCCTATACTGGAAACAGTTCTGATAGTCCGCACGAAAGTGTCACCTTTATAGAGTTCCAGCACCACGTCCTCATCGATGTTGTCATCCCACAGGATAAAGAAATCCAAGCCGCGCTTCCATTGCTCACCACCATTAGGAGAGGTTACAATAACCATCGGCTGGACCGTCTGGAAGGAGGCGGTAGACCACTCGCCGGTGCCGCCATAATTCGTGGTGTTCACGCGATAGTAGTAGGTCGTGTTGGGAGCTACGGCTGCCAGGGTATAGCGAGTTTCCGTCAAGCTGGTCTCGTCAACCTCAAGCGTCTTAAATCCCGGATCTTTAGAGACTTGCAGGCCAAAGGA
>JBARPZ010000196.1:0-16031 GCA_049643445.1 Sedimentisphaerales bacterium | reverse complement strand
CTTTTTCTTCCAGTGCACCGGGTGGACGAATGACTTTGTGATACCAGTTGTCGCCTAATTCATTGCTGAGCCTTATCGCCGGTACAGCAAATAAACCGCCGGTGAGCGAAAGCATAAAGCCCCTGCGGGAAATGTCGGGATTTGTGATTTCGCCTGCCAGTGAGGGGGTCGTTTGGTAGCTGATTATTTCGTCCTTGCAGTTTTGGCGACAGTTAAAGCAGAGCACACATTCGCTAATCCTTATGTTACCGCTCGGTTCACAGGCACCTTCACAGGAGCGCTCGCACAATTTGCAATTGGAGCATTCGCTCTGGTTTTTGCCGATTCGCCAGATGGCAAACCTGCCGAGGATGCCGAACAATGCTCCGAGTGGGCAGATAAATCTACAGTAGAATCGGGGGATGGTCAGGTTGAGAAGGACTGCGGTGAAGAAAATCAGGAGTACCAGCCATGCCCCCTCATAAAAGCGAGGCGTTGTTGAAACAAAGTTAACGGTTCTATCAGCAATGGACAGTAATAACTGAAAAGAACGGGTTACCAGCGGGATGGGGTCGAGGAGGCCTGTCTGTAAAGTGGAACCAATCGATGGGAAGGCAGCCATAAACAGAAAGAATATGAGAATTAAGTATTTTATGCGCTGGGCTTTTCGGTATTTGTTGAGCTTTACTTTTTTTGCAAGTTTTGTTTTTCGATTGCCCAGGAATCCTACGAAGTGGTGTAATGAGCCGAAGGGACAAACCCAACCACAGAAAAACCTCCCGAATATTATTGTTAATATGATGGTGACCAATGCCCATAAAAGAGGCCAGTAGAGCTTTTGTGTAGTCAGAATGGTTCCGATTGCTACGAGCGGATCGAGCTGCAGGAACCAGTTGACCGGCCAGGACCGCAACTGCCAGAATTTCTCGCCTACAGAGCTAACTATGCAGAACCAGAGAAACATCGAGAAAAAGAAAGCCTGACTAATACGTCTAACTGTTACAATTTTCATAAACAAACTTTCAGAGCCTTGAAAATTTTCGATTTACTGTGTTCAATTAATTTCCAATCATTATTTCCCAATCTTTATTTTTCCGAGATGGTACCAGCCATCGGGCAGCTTTGAAGAAATAGCGAGTTGAACTTTGGGCTTATTGGACTTCGGGTCGAGGATGCCGATTTGCAGGTCGTATTGGCCGGGTGGCATATCAGATGGAACCAGGACGGAATCGTCATAAAGATTGTCACCCGGCAGCCAGGTTCTGATATCGGCGTTTGTAAGTACGATTTCGGTTTTTTCATCGTTTTTGAGGCGAAGAGCGAGAGGGAACTTCTTATAACACGGCGCAACACCCTTGTTGTCCCACCAGGAAGTGAAAGAGAGCTTGCTGTTTGGATTCACTACTGCCGGATATGTAAACTTGCGAAGGACAAATCTGTAGCCCATTTTCCCAAGCCACCTGTTGACGGCAGGCCACCACTCGTTCGGGACCGGCGAGGACTTGGCATTGAAGGAAGAAATGTGCCACTTGAGGGATTCATCGATTATGTAGTCGACGTCCCAGCCCATATCTTTCCAGTGCTGCATTACCCAGCATACCTCGAGTGTAACGGGAGCTTTTTTCCAGGCGTCCCTGACACCAAAGTTTATGATTGCCTGCGGATAATAATCGTTCATGTGTGACCAGGTTGGACTAAAGCCTCCCATATCGCCGAGACAATCGACTCTCCAGCCGACGTCCGCTTGTGAAAGGGCGTAGCTGTTTGTTTTCTTGTCGGTGAGGAGCATAACAAGATGTGTCTTTTTAAAGGAGTCGATATAAGCGTCGACCAGTGCCTGTCTTGTTTTATCTGTCAACTGGGCGGAGCCCGCACCTTCACCCCATGCTCCGACAATCGAAACGTCGACGCTTTCGAGGTCGGGGTGGCCGTCATAGCGTTTGCCCATAATTCTTATCGTGTTTGTGAAATACTTGACGTACCGGGGGTCTTCCGGGTCGACCTGCCACTTCTTTACGGGCAAGTCTTTTCTCTTGCCAACCACTGCACGATACCAGTTGGGGACATCGTTTTCTGTTCCCGTTCCGTAGGGCGCGATGCGCAACATCAGAGTCTGCTGTCTATCTTGGGCTGTTTTGAGCGCATTATCTATCAAGTCCCAGCGATATTTGCCCATATTCGGTTCGATGAACTTCCAATAAATTCGGAAATACGCTATCGACGTCATGGGGTAGTCTTTGTTTTGCAGATGGCCATCAAATTCCTGATAGACAATGGGTTTGCCCTCGGTCCAACGTTTAGCTTGATTTAGGGTATCGCCGTTGAATCTCTGAAATGTCATAAATCCGATTCCGGGATTTGTCAGGATATCGTCGGTTTCCTTTGGCCGAACGGTAATGGTTTCCTGCGCAAAGACCGGAAAGAAAGATGCTTGGTTTAATAAAATGGCAATTGAGAAGATTTTGATTAAACGTGAGATCCGCACAATGACTTTTCCTTTGACTTTATTCATCATAATAAAGCGTTGTTACAAAGACGGATTTTAAACTGTCCCAAGTATTGGTTTAAGAGCCTCATAGTTGGTATTTCCTGCGCCGGCTGTTTGGGCTTTTGCAAGGTAGGGTAGGTCCGCGAGTTTCAGGTCTAAAAGGGAGCAACCGAAAGAATCCGCAGCGACCATGTCGCAGCTTGCAACCAGGGTATTTGCACGTTTCAAGTCCGAAACGGAGCCTCCCGTCGGACCGTTGGTCATCATAACTTCTGTGCCATCGAGTATAACCAGCGTCGGCTTTACCATCATAGACAGTTCGGCGATGATAGTGTTGATATCCTGGTGAAAGATGTTGCGTCGTCCGCCTAACAGGCCGTACCAGTTTTTCATCGACATAGAAGCGCCTGCCCTGGCGTGGTGTTTGACCGGGGTTATGCCGATAAGTTTATCGACTTTGGCAAAGGGGCCAAAGAAGATAGGCCAATTCTTAATGAGTTTACCGCCTTCAAGGTTCGTGTGCTTGAAATGATATAATTTGGGCAGTATGACCTTGGCACCGGCTGCGCTCGCTGATTTGCTTACGCCGCTTAATGTGAAGCAGCTTGCAGGGTCGTTAATCGGATTGTCGGTGACGATGACCTGTTTTGCGCCGGCTTTGTAGCACAGCGTTACAACCTGGGCCACGAGTTCGGGTTGGGCTGTGGCCCCGAGCATTGGTGGCGAGGCAAATGCTACGTTTGGCTTTATAGCGACCGTTTCCCCTTTTTTGACAAATCTTTCTATACCGCCAAGCAGTTCTATCGCTTTGGTAACGGTTTGTTTCCTGTCAGGGCCCTGGACTATGCTCATAGTCTGTCCAGCTACAGTGGGTACGGAGAAATCCGGCAGTGTTACGAGATCTTCAGCTTTGACAGCATGCCTTGGGGGGCCTTGGGCGTCATAAAGCAACCAGGAAGCTGTGCCTGCAGCGGCAATTGAAATTCCCGCTTTACCCGCTCGTGTAAGGAACTGTCTTCGCCCGAGGTTTTTATCGTTACAGTTAGTCATTAGTTATTGCCTTTGCTGAGCTTGTTAATGAGTGTTATCGCTATTTTTTCCGCGGACTGCTGGCTTTCAGCCTCGTGAATGCCGAAAACGAATGGTCCTGAAGCAGAGACAATTTCAGTCGTATCATAGAAGTCGACAACTTTGCCTTCCAGAGTTTTATTGGTTGCCGGTTTAAGCTCACCGCCGTTTTCAATCAGGAAGTTGTAATAGCTTTTGGCTACGAGTTGAGCATCCCTGGAGTCCGAGCGTTTGCTGAAAAATGCAGTGATGGTTTCGTCACCGAGTTTGTATTGTGCGGTGAAGATGTTAGTAAATCCTTCAAAGCCAAAGGCACTTGCCAGATATAATTTGGGACTGCCTGTAACAAAGTTGTCTTGAGGGAATAAAGTAAGCTCAGGTATCTCTGTCACTTTATCAACGGGTAAATTTGTCTGAATATTATGAGCGACCTCCATCATTGCTTTGAACAATTCGTCCGATTTCGAGGAAGCGATAAATTCGATATAATATTTGCCGTGGACAAAATACGCCGAATCGGTAGTTCTATAGCCAAATTGCATATCCGGCAGAAACTCAACATCGGGCCTCCTTTGTACGCTATAAACGGAAAATGCGTTTTTGAGAGCGGCCATGTCAAAAACGAAAAGCTCCATCCATAGACTCTCTCTGTCTTTGTTTATTAATCGCTGTGTAAACAATTTCTCAAAGCCTGATTCGATGTAAAGGGGAGCTTTGCCATTAATTTTTTCGAAAAGATTATCAGCAAGATAGACTTCTTCTGAAAGCATTTCAAAACCGGCAGGGGCCAGAGAGCGCAATTTTGCCGTTATAGGCTCACCGACGGCTATTTCTATACCAAATCGGCCCATATCATAGTCGGATTGCTTTATTAATACGGTAATGGCGATGAGGAAAAGAATCGCCAATAAGCAAATGCCTATAGTGGATTCGAGACGTTTTACCCGGCCTGAAGTCGAGTCCATAACCAACTCCAATAATGGCAATTTGCCCCGTTGGAAGTGCTGCATCGAAAAAATCTAACGGGGTTTACTTGACCATATAGTTCGAACGGATTATAGTTTTCGTCTGAGATTTTGTCAATATTGGTTTTGCAGGTTCAGAAAAAAATGCGAACTATAAAAATTGCTATGGCCCAGATATTTTCACTTGATGGTGACCGTGCGGGCAATTTTGTCCGAATTGAGAATGCGATTCAGGAGGCCAAAGATGGCGCGGCTGATATTATTTGTTTTCCTGAGATGGTCATATTGGGTTGGGTAAATCCCGATGCACACGACAGAGCATGTCCAATTCCGGGTGAGGATTCGGGGCGTCTTTGTGAATTAGCTAAAAAATATGAAATCTATCTCTGTGCCTCTCTGGCGGAAAAAGATGGAACGAAGTTGTATGATTCGGTCATTTTGATTGACGTTAAAGGCCGGATTCTTCTGAAACACCGTAAGATAAACATATTGACGGAACTGATGAATCCACCTTATACGCCTGGAAAAGGGGTGAATGCGGTGGAAACTAAATTCGGCAAAATTGGACTGCTGATCTGTGCGGATACTCATAAAGATGACATTCTGGGGCGTATGGCTGAGCTGAAACCGGACTTGCTGCTTGTTCCATACGGATATGCAGAGATGGAAAATAAGTGGCCTGAACATGGTAAAGAGCTTGAGAGGGTGGTCAATCAAGCGGGGCGGAAAACCGGAGCGGTTGTGATTGGGACCAATCTTGTCGGTGAAATAACAAAAGGTCCGTGGAAAGGTCGAATATTCGGCGGGAACAGCGTTGCGACCGATAAAAACGGCAAAACGCTTACAATTGGTGCAGACCGAGACCGGGATATCAAGGTTTTTTCCATCAAGACAGGGTAAAAATAAGTTAAGAGTTGATTGCAGGCTGATTATTTTACGGTATAAATACAGACTTTGCTGAGTCATGCTCGTTGGCCCTGTTATATTTGCTGGTGGTGGAGAAAATACTACAAAAAAAGAAGATTTCTAATGGGGATTGACAAAACAAGCAGTGTAGTGTTATAATATTGTCTTTGATAATAATAGGAGACTTATATGACTGGATATACACATTATTTGGCTTTTTGGACGCCGGGTCCGCTTGAACTTGCGGTTATTGCTATTGTCGCTCTGTTGATATTCGGCAGACGGCTCCCGGAAATCGCCCGCAATGTCGGCAAGAGTATGACTGAATTCAAAAAGGGCATTAACGAGGCCAAGGAAACCAAAGATGATATCGTACATGATGTCAAAAAGGTCGGTGACGACATAGTCGAGGAGGCCAAGGACGCCGCCGGGCTAAACGAAGATGATACGATGGGCGCTGATTGATTATTGGTAATTGATAGTCCAGATAACCATTTATCAATAATCAGTGATCAATTTTGATATGGGCGAGACGAAAAAGAAAGAAGACCTTTTTGAATCCACAATGAGTCTTGGTGACCATCTTGAAGAATTGCGTTTTCGGATGATCCGCGCGCTTCTTGGTCTGGGGATTGGTTGTGTAATCTGCTTAGGTTTCGGCCGCAGCATCATAAGGTTTATGCAAGGACCCTATGATGATTCAACTGCCAAGCTTATGTTCAATATTGATCTGGAGTTCCAGGTTGATTTAGACCAGGGCACCATGACGGAAGGCCTGCGGCAGGAATTGAGGAATAAAGGGGTGACACTATCTGCCGAGGTCAAAGTTAAACGGCAGGGGTATCTGTACAGTGGCAGTAGATGGCTGATCGACGACGGTGTAGAATATAGATATTGTGCCAAGAAGGAGGAGGCTAAGGCCAAGAAAGCTAAGGACAAGAAAGAGGAGGTCAAGGAAGATGTGAACGAGGTCAAGAAAGAGGGGGGTGAGGTTAAGAAAAAGGAGGTTGAGCTAAACATTTATAAACTAAAGCCGCTGCAGGTAATTGCGGTGGCGGCTGGGTTTATCAGCTATATAAAAATTGCGATGATTGCAGGTCTGTTACTATCATCTCCGTGGGTATTCTATCAATTGTGGATGTTTGTTGCGGCGGGACTCTATACGCATGAAAAACGATATGTTAACATCGCAGCACCTTTTTCGGCTGTATTGTTCGTTACCGGAGCACTTTTTTTTCTAATCGTTGTCGCACCTCTGACACTGAAATTTCTCGTATCATTCAATCAGAGAATACTTGACGCAAATTCTGCATTTACCTTTCAGCACTATATTTCTTTTATCAGTCATCTTATGTTGGTATTCGGTTTAGCTTTTCAAACGCCTTCTGCCATTTTCTTTTTGAACAGGACGGGTCTGGTTTCAATTGCTGCGCTGAATAAATCGAGAAAATTTGTCATTCTGGCGATTTTTGTAGTAGCGGCTATGGCCACACCACCTGACGTAATCTCTCAGGTAACGCTGGCGGTGCCGCTGTACATTCTGTTTGAATTAGGCATACTGTTGAGTTATATAGCAAGTCAGAGAAGAAGAAAATCAGAAAACGAGAAGTGATAAGACCGGCAGATCGGATTTGTTCAGTCGCACTTACTTAACATTGTTGGAATCAATCGAGGACAACCTGGTCCTGATATTGGGGGACGGTTACGTTCCAGCCGGTTTGCTCTCTGGCGTAATCACCAAAACTGAGTGCGCTTTTGGTCTCACCGTGTACTACGAATACACCCCTTGGAGGTGCCTCCAGTTCTTTTAACCAATCGAGAAGCTCGTTTCTGTCTGCATGTGCTGAGAAGCCGTGTATTCGGACTATTCTTGCTTTAATGCTTCGTTTGACGCCAAGTATACGAACTTTTTCGATGCCATCCACGATCGACCTTCCGAGTGTGCCAACTGCCTGATAGCCAACAAACATAATCGTATTATTCTGCTGTGAGATGTTATTTACGAGGTGATGCTTTACTCTGCCGCCGGTGCACATTCCTGAGCCGGCTATTACCATAACCGTCCCTTTTATGCTGTTGATTGCCTTTGACTCATTTGCTGTGCCTGCCATTTGTAGTCCGGGCAGGTCGAAAGGTGACTTGTGCCGTTTGATCAATTCGGTCATCTCTTTATCATACAATTCCGGGTGATTCTGAAAAACCTTCGTAATCCTTGAGGCCATGGGGCTGTCTAAAAAGACCTTAAATTCGGGGATCTTATTTTTCATCCGCAACTCGTTTAAATAATATAAGACCTCCTGAGAGCGTTCGAGTGCGAAGCTTGGGACGATAATATTGCCGCCTGCTTTTATTGTCTCGTTTATCACCTCGCCCATTGTTTTTTCAACATCCGCGACTTCCTCGTGTACCCGGTCGCCATAGGTGGACTCGATGAGAACATAATCGGCATAGTCGAAGACGGTTGGGTCACATACGATGGGCCTGTCCGGCCGGCCGATGTCTCCCGAGAATAAGATAATCCTCTCCTGGCCGTCCTGGCGGACCTTGGTTCTAATTATGGAGGAGCCGAGGACGTGACCGGCATCGTAAAAAGTGGCTTCGACGCCGTCACCAAGATTTACAGATTCTCTGTATTCAACATGCGAAAAGAGCGGAATACAGGCCTCAGCATCTTCTATCGTGTAAAGCGGGACGTCCGGATGAGGTCCTTTGCGACCCTGCTTTTCGTGTCTTTTGCGTTTGTGTTCGGCATCTTCTTCCTGAATCTTGGCCGAATCCAGCAATATAATCTTGGCAATTTCAGCAGTGGCGGCAGTACAGAGTATCTTTCCTCTGAATCCTTCCTTGACGAGCTTCGGCAATAAGCCGCAATGGTCGAGATGGGCGTGAGTTAAAAGAACAGCGTCTATACTTTTTGGCGCTATCGGGAACGGGTCCCAGTTTCTATCGCGGAACTGGCGTTCCTGATAAAGTCCGCAGTCTATGAGAACTTGCGTGCCATTTGCCTCGAGAAAGTGTCGAGAACCTGTGACATTCTGAACGGCACCGAGAAACTGTAATTTTACTTTCATACTTTACCTCAAGCGATAAACAGTAATTCTTGCGTGCAGATTCTACACATAATACCACTATTTAACAAGCGAATTCCTCATGCATACAGAGAGGGGATGTCATTGTGCCAAAGATGGGGTTTTACCCGGAGGGCGGGAAATGAGTGTTTTCCGTCAGCAGGAGTGGTACAGGTTGAACTGGCTAAAAGCAAAAATATGCAACTGATTTGTGACAAAAGCGACTATTATAGACTCATACAAGGATGAGAAAGTCTCAATTTTCTTGCGGTGTATATTGTTTCTTTTCCAAATCAAGCATGCCATATTTTGTCAGGTCAACTATCTTATAGAAATATGACAGCTGTGACATATCATCGTTTCGCAGTGCCGTGATTAGGGCAATGTGTTTTGTAATTTGCAGTTCTTTCATATTAATGCGTATTAGTTCAGGAGCCATTCCCAATTTCTCACTTAAGACGGGTACTTTGAAACCAGCAATATCGTCTCTATGATAAAATAAATAGGCGTAGGTGAGTTTGCTTTCGGCTGAAAGGTCGGAGGTGTTTACAAGCTTAAGAGTTAGAAGTAAGTCCCCGATTTTAACGTGTTTAGGGGCCGAATGAGTCTCCTTGCGAAGAAAGTCCACAAAATCCCTATATAAGGATAATGTTTTTAACTTCATATTAATTCCCTTGAATGTATTATACAATTGTTAACGTTTACACTCCAACTAAAGTATAAGATTTATTTTCTATGTAAGGCAAATTAGTTGCCCCAAATTATGCCGAAAAGTGGCATTTATTTAGACGCCCGATAAGAACATCTTAGCATAACTACAAAGCGGGGCTGACGTATACCTTTTGTTCTGTGAAATGTGGACTGATAGTGAGTGGTGAGAAAGATGCGGTGAAAATCCTCTTTAACGGGGGCAGGCCGAGCAAAAAGAACGCAGCTTGTTAGGTTCGTAAAAGGCCTTGTTCTTGTATATAAGACCTAATGCGGGCGATGGTTGAAGTGTGGAAAGATAATAACACGACAACAGTTTTGAACCTGAAATTACCGCATTTTAGGCGATAATGGTCAAAAAACAGCACAAAAAAGGGGCAAAAAACAGTTGCAATCTTACGATGGATTTGGTAATTTAATATAATCTGAAGGCTTAGCAGCGTTGAGTAGTGTTTTAACGAAAACCTGATTAAAGCTTTTTATAGAGGAGTGGGGTGATGACAATTCTAAACGCAGGCAGAAAGAGGGGCGATGTAAGGTCTTATTGCTCGGTAGCACTAATAATTTTATTGACCATTTTGATTACTGCAGAACAGGCCCAGGCGAGGAATCCCTACCGCAAGAATTTCTTCAATGTTTATTCGTCGGCTCAGGGTTCGCGACTTGACACGCTGACGAGCAACAGCGACCATTGCGGTCTCTGTCATTATAATTTCGATGGCGGTGGTGCAAGGAACCTATACGGGCTTGCCGTCGAAGCAACGGACCGTTCCGAATCGGCGATCTTGGGTCTTGACGGTCTTGACTCGGACGGTGATGGATTTAGCAACGGAAAAGAGATAACAGATACAATCACGTTCAGCAATACACCAACCTTCCCCGGCCTGACCCCTGCAAATGTTAGCAGCGTCTCGAATGTCGACGTATCCGAGATACAGGACCATCTTGTGCCCAGCACAGGCAGCGATGTAATTCCACCAACTGTTGCGGTCATCGTGCCGAACGGCGGCGAGACCTATGTCGGCAACACTTCAGTTACAGTCCAATGGATAGCCGGTGATGCCAGTGGAATCGCCGGGATTGACCTGTACATTTCATTAGACAACGGAGCAACGTACAAAGCCGTCGCGCTTGGATTGTCTAATACAGGCTCCCATACATGGTTCCCAGCCAACCGACCCACTACTCAGGCACTCTTCCGCGTCGTTGCTATCGACAACGCATTTAATATCGGAGCCGACGAAAGCGATGCCGTCTTCACCATCGAATCGCCTCCCGGAGGCATTGCACCCACAACTCTTAGGGATTTTGATCAACCCGGTAGTCAGCCGTTCGAGGCCGGCATACTCAACCCCCCGGAAGCCTGCGCCGTCTGCCATGGCAATTACGACCCCAATGTCGAGCCGTACGATAATTGGCGAGGCTCTATGATGGCACAAGCTTCGCTCGACCCTCTGTTCAAAGCCAACATGGTCATCGCTAATCAGGACGCCCCCGACTCGGGCGACTTGTGCCTGCGTTGCCATCTTTACAGGGGATGGCTGCGGGGCCGTTCTGTCCCGACCGACGGCACCCAGATGCTCTCCACTGATGAGAGCGGCGTTGCCTGTGACCTTTGTCACCGCCTGGTCGACCCGATTTTTGACCCAACTGAGAATCCAGTTGAGGACGAGGACATTTTAGCTGCACTTATTTTTCCAGCGATTGATTTCGGAAATGGCATGGCAACTATTGATCCCACGGGGGCCCGTCGCGGGCCCTTTATCAATGCCGACACTGGTCATCCCGTTCTTGTATCGCCATTTCACCGCGAAGCAGCCCTTTGCGGAACCTGCCACAATGTAAGCAATCCGGCCTTTGAAAAGGACGGTAGCGGCAACTATATGCCCAATGCCTTTGACACACCTGCCACGGATTTCTCGGCCCATACACTCCTGCCGGTTGAGCGTACATACAGCGAATGGTTTTACAGCCAGTACAACACCCCCGAAGGTGTATATGCGCCTCAATTTGGCGGAAATCAGGATTATGTCGCTACCTGTCAGGATTGTCATATGCGGGACGTAACGGGCCAGGGCTGCAATTTCGGTACGCCTCCAATCCGGGATGACCTGCCCCTGCACGACATGACCGGAGGAAGTACCTGGCTTCCGGGATTGCTGCCTGCAATGTTCCCGGGCGTTGTCGATGCGAACGCCTTGCAGGCTGGTATCACCCGCGCCAGATACATGCTCCGGAACGCCGCAGACATGACCGTCGTCAAGGAGGGCTCAGACCTGAAGGTCACCGTGACGAATAACTGCGGCCACAAGCTTCCGACCGGGTATCCCGAAGGAAGGCGCATCTGGATTAATGTTAAATTCTATGATGACTCAAATTCATTGATTTCAGAATCCGGTGCATACGACCCGACTACAGGGATTCTATCGCATGACCATGAGGCCAGGATTTATGATATAGAGCCTGGAATAGACCCGACTTTGGCCTCGATTCTTGGTCTGCCCTCAGGTCCGTCCTTCCACTTTGTGCTCAACAACAAGGTTTACAAAGATAACAGAATACCGCCTCGGGGCTTCACCAATGCCGCGTATGAAGATTTTGGCGGCGCTCCTGTAGATTACAGTTATCCGGACGGACAATACTGGGACGACACTTACTATGATATACCACCAGGTGTAGTTTCAGCTCAGGTTACTCTCTACTATCAGAGTACGAGCAAGGAGTTTGTTGAATTTCTACGGGATGAAAACACCACCAATAGTGATGGTCAGTATATGTACGACTTATGGAACGACAATGATAAATGCCCGCCTGAAGTCATGCAGACCGTTACCATAACTTCTCTATTGCAGGCTGACCTTGATGGCAATGGTAGCGTTGACTTCTTCGACTTTGCAATTTTTGCTTCATACTATGGTAATGATTGTGTTGATCCTCACTCATGCGGCAACACAAACCTCGATGGCATCAACGGTATTGATTCCTCCGACCTGGCTATCTTTGTCGACTTCTGGCTCTGGGGCAAATAAGATTTTCACTGTCTTTGGCCGGAGCTTGCCATTCGGCACAGCATGATAAGTCATCAAAGTATCTCTGAGAGAGCACTGGATACTTGAAGTTATCAAAGCAAAGAAAACACGGCTATCGATCATACAGGCGATTGTAGAAATGCGGACAGATATTGACACGACAGTAGATATAAGCCGTAAATATCCACATTTTCAGCACTTATGGTCGCCGGGTTTTTACAAAGGGGCCCAAAACAGTTGCAATGTGGAGAAGATAGTAGTATGTTTTGGTATTACAATGCTTGATTGTAAAGCCAGGCACTTTATATGGAAATGACGGGTGAGAATATTTTCCAGGCTGTTTTGTTGGAAGTCTCAAATGAATTCAGTAACCTTTTAAAGGAACTGTCCTATGAAAAAGCAAACCCAATTATCGCGACGTGATTTCGTACGAACCGCATTGAGCACAGGCGTGGCCTTAAGCGCCCCGACCATCCTTGGAGCAACCGCCAAGGGACAAGGCAAGACCTTCAAAGTGGGACTGATTGGCTGTGGCGGCCGCGGGCGCGGCGCCGCCGTGGGTTCTCTCGAAGCCGGAAAAATTCTTGGCTTCGACGTTCGGGTTGTTGCCACCGCCGATTATTTCAAGGATCGGGCACTTCGGGCAGGGAAACAATTTAACGTTCCGGATAACCGCTGCTTCGGCGGTTCCACCTGCTATCAGAAATTATTAGAGACGGACGCGGAGATTGTTCTGATGGCAACGGCTCCGCTGTTTCGTCCACTGCACCTCGATGCGGCGGTCAAAGCCGGTAAGCACGTATTTATCGAGAAGCCGGTGGCCGTCGATCCGACCGGCTGCCGGCGCGTGATTGCCGCGGGCGAAGAGGCTAAAAAGAAGGGGCTCGTGGTCATGGCCGGTACGGAGATGCGTCATGACTTCAACTATAGAAAGACCCACCAGGCCGTTGCTGTCGAGAAAGCGCTCGGCAGACTTTACGCCGGCCGCGTCTCGTTTTGTATGGGGCACATGTTTTCGTCAAGACCCATCAATCCAAAGACAGGTGATGACCTGGTGCGCTCGTGGCAGAACTGGATAACTCTGTCGGGTGACCATCTCGTCGAACAGCACGTCCATAACATCGACGTGGCGAACTGGTTCTGCGGCGGACCGCCCGTCAGCGCTGTGGGATTCGGTGGTCGTGCGCGACGCAACGCCGGGGATATGTACGACTTCTTCAGCGTGGACTACGACTACGGCGACGGGGTGCATATCCACTCAATGTGCCGCCAGGTTGCCGCCTGCTGGAATTGGGTTGGACACGACTTCGTCTACGAAAAAGGCCGAACCAGCGGCAACGACCACCCAAATCCGAAGAAATCGCCGATTCCTGCCGACCTAATCCAGGCGCCAAGCAGTCACATTCAGGAGCAAATCGACACTCTCTATTATATCAATAAGGGCCAGCCTGTTAACCAGGCGCGGGCGGTAGCTGAGTCTACGGCCACGGCTATCATGGGTCGAATCTCCGCCTACACTGGCCAACAGGTCTCCTGGAAAGAAATTATGGTTGACCCAGGCGTGAACCCCGACCTTTATAACCTGATGCTAAAGCCTACAGCCGAGGACTTCGATAAAGGCACGGTAGAAATACCGAAGGAAAACTCTGTGCCCATCCCGGGCCAGGCATGATAGGCTTAGAAGCGTTTTTTTCTCAACAGGACCGCAGGTAAGCCCAAAAATACGTTGTGGACAGCTCTGGATTTAAAGCAAGAGCAGAAGCCGAACCACTTGCTATATCAATAAAGTTTTTGCCGGAAAGCACATAATACCGGTCATCATTGTTAAGAAACCAAGCTATGAGCTAACCATCGGCCTTAAATGGGTGATGGAGGGGAAGTGAAAAATGTCAGTCAGATAATGAAGAATAATAAGATTCTGTGTTGATTTTTGTCGGCAGGCTCGATATTCTGCTGGAGATGAGGCTCGGCGGTGTAGCTGAGCAGAGATCAATTGGGAATCTCGGATGAATTTTTTTTAAGGAGTGAAAAAATGACAATTACAAGATTCTCGAAGGTTGTCGTCTTTGCCAGTATGATGTTGATTTTGTGTGGCTGTGGTAAACCTACCCTTATAGGTACTGATGCTGCTGTTTATTCACGCGGAAGCCTTTTCGCTCTATCCGGTAAGGACTTGAACAGCGTGTATGCGGCGACATTGGCTGCGATGAAGCAGTTGGAGATAGAGATTGCCGAACAAAACAAAGACGTCTTTTATGCCAAGGTTATCGGCAACATCGCAGACGGCAGGACCGTTACAATACGGATAGAACCAGGGGCTGACAAAAGTACCGAACTCAGGATTCAGACAAGCAGTTTCGGCAACGAGGAAAGGTCGCGCGTTATTTACAAAAAGATACAGGAAAACCTAAAACTCGGCTCCAAGTAGAATACGTGTCCACGTTGGGTTGTTCGGATAATAAAGCCAGGTGGTACATTAGCTCTGAGTTTGCTTTTGATAGATAGTTAAGCGTTGAGGTCTCACGATCACCGCACACAGGGTGAGCAGTGAAAGAGAGGTGGTTTCGGCAGTAAGTACTATCCGAGGTCGTTTACCCGCTTAGAACAGCTGACGGTCTTGACTTATTGCTCACTCCACTTTATTATTACGAAATGTACAACGTCATCTTCGGTCGTGACTTTTCTCAGCGCTTCATCATAGTAGAAATCGCCGCCGTTCTTGAGCTCAAAGCTCTTGGCGATAAGAGAGCCACGTATATCAGTTTTGGCCATAACAGTGATGTTAGCATTCGGAGCGTAAATCGCACCAAGGATGTCGCTCTTTGCTTTCAGGATCAGGCTCTGTTCTCCTGTACTTGTACCGTAAAGTTTTAGGCTTGACGGATCATTCTCGTTGTTGATACCGGCACTGTTATCGGCGATCATATCTCCATCCAGATACAGGGTTAAAGATGCACCCTCTTTTATAATAATTTCGCAGTCCTGGCCAAGACCGAGGTTTCCGGTAACATATAGCACGACATCGCCGCCACTTACTTCCAATATTCCCGGATTAGTGGCACGTTTCACGTCAATCATGCTATATTGACCACTATCGCCGGGCCCGATTGTTGAGGTTTTTCCCTGCAATGTAATTGAACCCTTGCTTTCAAGTGCAGGCGGAGTTGGAACCGGTAGGTCTACGTTCTGAAGCATGGCATACTTTTTGTGCATGGATGCACCTAAGTCTTTTATAACGGTATCAACACTGCCGCCGGCACCTACCGCGACATCTCCATCAACTCCTACACCGTTGTTGAGAATCATTGCCCCGGGTACAGTACTTTGTGTTGCAACTATAACTTCTATGTCAGTATCCAATGGATCACCGGAGTTGTATCCCTGAACCAGCGTATCGCTTTTCAAAACGAGGTCTTTTTTCGTCAAAAGTGCATGTTCAAATGGTCCCTTCAACACCAAAGTGCACTGGATTATATTTTGCTCCAGTCCCGATCTGCCAATTGATTCAACTGCGTAACCGCTGCCCGGATTTGCTGTAACCTTATAACTGTAAGTCGCGCCAGTATTCGGCAAAATCTCATCTGTCGCCTGCGGCAGTATGCTGTTGTCCCATGGTTTGACTTTCAGTTTCCGGTTCATTTCAAATAGGGCCTTTGTTACGCCGGCATCAGCAGCGGACCGGGCTGAAATCCCTGAGCAGGTTAGAACCCCGAATGTGCGACGATGCTGCCCCAGACTCAACAAGCCGTTACCCATAATAAGCACGAGAATGATCACACACATCACCAGCGGAATTGTAAAGCCGGTTCTTTTTGATTTT
>JBARPZ010000195.1:0-3001 GCA_049643445.1 Sedimentisphaerales bacterium | reverse complement strand
ATTTGAGGCCAAAAAGACGGCGTTATATATGAAAAGAGACTTGCTTTCGCCCACAAGACTATTGAAACAGCTTTTTTCATAAGCCGGCTAAATAAGTGTTTTTTAGTCATTAATACACCAAAATGTTTAAAACATTGTCATTTATGATGCAAAATAATGCTTTTTTGTGTGTATCTGCTGATACGAAAACTTGGGCGGCTGCCCGACTCGTGCAGTTCTCCGCTAAATCCGGCGCCTACTGGCGGTTTACGTTTGCCTGCCGGTAAACATATAGGTATATTAATATATTATCAAACAAAAGTAAACAAAAAAATCGGCCAAAAATGAACTTTTTTTTGGCCGCCCCGTGAGATGACTACTGTCTATATCACTGGGGCCTCAATCGCATAATGTTTCAGAAAATAGGTGACTGTCCCTCGTTTGCCCCTCGTTTGCCTCGTTTTTTATTATTTTAAAATACAATCAGGATGTTCAGGTGTAATTTTACAGTTGATCAGCCAATGTGCCGCCATTAATGCAAAATCTCGCAGATCTACTACGCAATCGTAATTCAAATCGCCTAAAATTATATATGGGCAGGATTCACACCTTTCACTGGGAATCCGGCTCATGGCATCCACATTATCAGCGAAGGCATAATTGAGTGAAAATATTGCACCATCATGTTGATGGTAGGCCGTAAATTCTAAATGGCTCCAGCCCTCTGTTAAATTTAGGGTGAAGTTATTGGTCGGTTCGGGAACAACCTCTGTATTGTTTAGCCAAATACGACATACATCACAATGCTCTTTGGGAACGGTCACTGTCTTGGGTGCTTCATTATAAAGATAAGTATCACCATAAACTTGGACATCTTTGGCATGCGAAAGAATTAATTCCCCTTTCATTCCAATAGACCATGAAATCAAATTAGAATTATAGAAAGTCAGCCAGAGAGGTTCTCCCCAACAACTGCCCGGTTCTCCCGAACAGTTCTCGCTGCCACAGACAGGTGTCCCATCTCGATTGAGGGCAAAATCATTATCATGGCCTCGATCACAATGGAACCATTTGATATTCCACAGATTATCACATTCTGATGTGCTTTGTGCCGGTATTGTCGCCAGATCACCATAGCCCGAATTATAAGTCGGGATAATATTGTTGTAAAGTAAAGTTCGAGAAAAATTGTTATGGGTTTCATAAGTATAAATATCTTCGTTGTCATTTGCTTCGAAGGTGAAAAGAATATTCCTATGTGCCGCAAATGGAGAAAAAACTAATCCTGAATGTACTAACCCATATCCACTTTCATAACCCGGATTAGGATCATTATACCAATATGATAATTGTCCATTGATAATATTCAGAATGTAAAATATATCTGCATAGCCTTCCGGTTCCGGACTGCAAATGATGAATGAATTATCCGTTATTTGAGCAATGTCAGTATGAGAACCTAAAATGAAAGGATTACCGTCCAGAATCAAATTTTTGGCAAAACCAATCTCATTTCCCGTATTCAGATCAACTTGAACTATTTGATTGCTGGCACTGTCAAGAACTATCAGATCACCGGAAGTGCTTATCACACCTCCACGGATATCACGACTTGGTAAAATCGGACCAATGAGGGTCGTTTCTGCGTTGCTCTTATTTATCATAACCAGACGTGATCCTCCGATGCCAACCTGAAAACCGTACAGGATGCCGTTGGGCGACATAGCTAATCCATCGACTTCAATCTGACCGCCATCAAGAGTGATCGGGGCAACGGGATAAAATCCGGAACCATCTTCCGAAAAATGAAATAATGTAGAAGGAGGTATGGAATAAGGATTGGACCATTTAGTCTTAACGCCCCACACTTCCGCTTTCAGGTCGGGGATCCATAATAATATTATACTAAAACATAACAATGATGTATTAACAGCTTTCATAATAGACTTTCCTTTCAATTATTATCAATCATCACGGATTAATTTATAAACTGACATTTCCCAGATAAACTCTTAAATAAAATAATTTCTCCATACGACATCAATAATCCTACCAAAATTACCTTGAACTGTCAAAAAATTCCTCTTTCCACTTTTGGTATAACAAAACTGAATCAAACGCCTTGTATAAGCTCTTAGTCGCGTTAAAATATGGTTTTCTATCTTGTAAAAGGCTGTCCCAAGTTTCGTCCGTCCATAGTTTCGTCCCTTCGGGTTACTATATCCCATCAAGCCAGTTTTCTGTAAGAATCTTCAGATCTGAAAACCCAACGTCGCCGGAGAAGTCAATATCCGCTCGGCCGCACCAGTCCGGCTCGCTACAGTCAACCTCACGCCATTTGGAGGCAAGGGCTGCAAAATCCTGAAAATCAACGTCGTCAGACGAGTCGATGATCTCGGTGATGACCCCACCCGACGTGATCTTGAAGGCGTTGTCGCTGACGCTTCCAGTGACGCTATAAAATCATCCATTTCAAAAGCTGAATGTGCTGCAACATATTCTTCCCGTGTACCAGGATACCTAACACCATTTGACGAGAAAAGCCATTCTAAACGCTTTCGGTCTTGTTTCTGTTGCCATGCCTTCCACTCCTGCTCACTCATACAGCCATAGAGAGCACAACTCATCAATCCAAGAATAAATGTTATAATTAATTTGTTCATAGAGCCTCCCGACCGCTGCGCATTAAAAAGGGCACCGCTACAGCATCGAGTCTCATGTTTTTCCGGTTCTAACTGAATATCCAAGTTCTTTTCCCTTCGCCTGCTTAACTAATTGTGGCTATTTTACTTAACATCCCTGAAATAAAGAACTTATATCATTTCCTTCAATCGTTATGAGACTTTTGCTAATTTTCATTGCGATAGGTAAAGCTTCATTTCTGTCTTGTTTCCAATCCGCGTCATCCGAGAATTCCTATATGCCGAAAAAACAGCGCGAAAATGACCCAGCCCCAAACCTGAAAATGATTTTTTTGAAAAATTTTATCTCCTTTACATACCAAAACTTACCATTTCCCACC
>JBARPZ010000194.1:0-19246 GCA_049643445.1 Sedimentisphaerales bacterium | reverse complement strand
CCGAGAGCATCTGTGGGTCGCTGAGAAGCGCGGATTCATTGAACCTCGGCTTCCATTCGTGGACAAAGTAAATCAGCCCCATTGAGCCGTGGATAATGGACATCCAGACCTCACATCTGACCTGCTGCGGCGTGGCTTTGTTCGTGGGATTTTGGATTCGTGTGCATTCAATACAGTTCCATACTACTTGTTCGGATTTAGTCCATTTCACCAGGCGCTCGACACCTCGCGCAACATACCAGAGATTGCCCGAGACCTGCGGCTTCGAGTGAGCTGCCGGGTAGATGTCGAAGGAGGCAATGTCGCAGCCTTTGACATATTCGGGATAATCCTCGGGATGGTTGGTTCGAACGCCGCGGCCGTGCCAGCCATCCCAGGCGACACCCTGGCCGAGGTTCAGAAGCACCGGACGCGTTGGATCGGCGGCACGAATTTTTAGATAATCGTTAACAATCTTTTTCGGCAGAATCGGCGGGCCATACCCCCTACCCTGTCCCAGGGATTGGGCGTTGTCCGGCTCGTCACCATGCATCCAGCCAATAATGGCCGGGTCATCAACGTGCCTGAGGCCTACTTCGTTTTGGTGGCAGATGACCTTCATGCCGGCCTTCTTCAATTCCGCAAGCTGTTTCTCCGTCGGCCCTTTCCAGAGACCCACGTAAGTGTTGAAACCGGCGTCCTTGTACTTCCCGGCCTTTGTTGGATTTTGCAGCCAGACGGTGATGGGGAAAAAACCGGCGTCGCGTGATGGCCCATTCGTCCATTTCACATAAGGGTTCGCACCCACAGGCTTACACCAGCCACTGAGAGCGGTTACAAAAAGTATCACACATGCTGCCGGGATAATAATACTTCGTTTCATGATAATATCTCCTCCATGAACGTTATAAAAGAGAACCTTAAAAACTATAAACTACAAACTATGAACCGTTAAGAAGCCTGGTGGCGATCGGCGTGGTTTTCACTTTCTTTTAAGAACTGCAGCCACTTTGTCCAGGCCTTTTTATAAACCTCACTCGATATCAGAAAGCCATCGTTATGGCTGCCGAAAATCTCGACGAATTCTTTCGGCTCATTCGCCACTTCATACAGCTCCAAACCAAACTCGAACGGAATGACATCATCACTTTTACTGTGAATTATCATCACCGGACAATGAACGTCCTTAATATAATCGATAGTCCTGTAGCTAAACCTTGCAAACCAGCGCACGGGCATATAAGGATAAAATTTCCTGCCAATGTCAACGTATGACGTGAACGTGCTCTCAATTATCAAGGCCCTTGCCTGGACTTTGGATGCCAATTGTGTCGCGATGCTTCCGCCAAGAGACCTGCCGAAGATAATAATATCATTCGGCGAAATCTTCTTTTCTTTGGTCAGCCATTCATAGGCGGCTTCTACATCGAGATATGTTCCCTCTTCGCCGGGTTTGCCCTCGCTGCTGCCATAGCCGCGATAGTCGAAAACAAAGCAATTCAATCCGAGATTGTAAAAGATATTTATACTGTCCAGACGGTGCATTATATTACCACCGTTGCCGTGGCAGAATAGAACCGTAAACTGTGAATTTTCTGCCGGTATATACCAGCCGTTCAGATGCAGACCGTCACCAGTTTTGAAAACCACATCTTCAAAATCCATACCGAGTTCGTCCGGAGTGTTGGAAATCTCCTGCACCGGGCAGTATAAAAAGATCGGCTGCATAAAGTAAAGTATCGTCCCCAAGCCCCAATAGGCCACAAACAATACGACAAAGATGGATGTCAGCATCGAGCCCATAACTACAAACCATACAATAGTCAAAAATCACAGATCAGTCATCAATCGGACGGCGGGCGTATTTTAGTGTGCTCTCCTGTCTAAAACAAGCTGCAATTTTAATATGGTCGGAAGAAAAAAAACGAAAACCATCAAAGTCGGCTGCTGAATAACATATCACTATTTTACGGAGCGGGAGTTATCGGGACAGATGTTCTTCTGCGAATTGTTGTGCGGCACGGTGAAGAAGAGGACGGCAGTTTTTCATTACGTAGTCAAGGGACATATCATTTGGTCGACAACCGATGGCGGTGATAATTCCAAGCTTCTGATACTCCTGTTTCGGCACGGTGACCTGGCCCGCAAGGACGGCCAGCCGAGTGTGTGATCCCAAGGCCATTCTTGCAATCCCGGAGACAACCTTTCCCCGCAGAGACTGCTGGTCAAAAGAGCCTTCGCCGGTAATAATCCAATCGGCCGATTCCAGTTCGGCCTGAAGGTTACTGCAGGCCATTACCGTCTCTATACCGGATACGAGGGTGGCGTTCATAAACGCCAAAGCACCTCCGGCCAATCCTCCTGCTGCTCCTGCGCCGGGGATGTCGTTGATATCGCGTTGGAGATGTTGCCGAACAAGAACGGCCAGATGCGAAAGGCCTTTTTCGAGTTGTTCTACCATCCGGGGGCTTGCACCTTTTTGGCCGGCATAAACTCTCGCTGCGCCATGCTCGCCACAGAAAGGATTGTCAACATCGCAGAGGACCTCTACCGGTGGAAAGCTGAAGTTTCCGGGTTTGACTATTTTAACGATTCGTTCGAGGCCTGCTCCGCCAAGCGCAATCGCATTTCCTTCATCATCGAGGAACTTCCAGCCCAGTGCTGTTGCGGCGCCCACGCCGCCGTCGACAGTTGCGCTGCCGCCTACACCCAACATAATTTTGCACGCGCCGTCTTCCAACGCGGCTTTGATAAGCTGCCCGGTTCCGTAAGTCGTTGTTTTAAGCGGCATCATCTGCTCTTTGGAAAGCAGTTCAAGACCACTGGCTGAGGCCATTTCGACAAGAGCTGTTTTACTGTCGCCGAACCAGGCGAAGCCGGCCTCGACCTGCATATCGGGCAGAGGCCCCATTACCGTTTGCCGAATCCATTGGCCGTTAGCTGCTTTAATCATTGCCCTTGCGGTGCCTTCACCTCCATCGGCCATAGGTTTTATTACAAGACGGGCGTCCGGCACGCATTCGGCAACGGCCGCTGCGATAACTTCACACGCTTCATAGCTGGCCAGAGTTCCCTTGAACGAGTCCATTGCAATGATTACTTTCATAAAACCAACTCTCCAGGAAAATCTGAAGCACAAAAAAAACACGAAATTCAAAATACGAAACAACATCTAATTAGCATTAGAGAACAATCAAAATTCGTCCTTTTGATTGATATAGCTTTTTTCTGTAAATGGCTAAGCAAAATCACAACAACTGGTCTCAGGCTGGCTTTACAACTTGGTGGTATTTTAATTTGCCCGCCAGTCTAAAACAAGCTACAATTTCAGTATGGTCAAAAGAAGAAAGACGAAAAAGGTCAGGGTCGGGCAGGTTGTAATCGGCTCTTCTGCACCGGTCGTCATCCAGTCGATGACGAAGGTGCCGACTGTCGACATCGGGCGGTGCGTAAGGCAGATAAACCAGCTTGTGCAGGCCGGCTGCCGATTAGTGAGAATCGCCGTTCCCACGCGTGCCGATACCACCGCCTTTGCAAAAATCGTCCGGAAAGTAAATGTGCCCCTAATCGCCGACGTTCACTTCAGCCCCGAACGGGCTATCGAAGCGATAGAGGCCGGGGCCGCTAAAGTTCGGCTCAACCCCGGCAATATAAAAAATCGAGAAAGCATCCTGCGAATAATCGATGCAGCTAAGATGCACAAGACCGCCATTCGCATCGGCGTTAACGAAGCAAGCATCAGAGACCTCAAAAAACAAGATGTCCCTCTCAGAAAACGCACTGCTTTAATGCTGAAAGAGATGAAAAAATATGTCCGGCTCTTCGAAAATCGGAAGTTCGCCCAAATGGTTCTCAGCGCAAAAAGCAGTGATGTGCTGCGAACAATCGAGATTAACCGGCGTATTGCCGAGACCTTTGACTATCCAATCCACCTCGGCCTGACCCATGCAGGGCTTCCTGAAGATGCACAGATACCTTCGGCTGTCACCCTGGGGACACTGCTGGCAGATGGTATAGGTGACACCATAAGAGTAAGTGCAGCAGGTAGTCCCATCGTGGAAACTGAAATTGCAAAACAGATTCTAATCGCGATCGGCCTTTATCAACGTCCGGCACTGGAGCTTATAGTCTGCCCGATGTGCGCCCGCGCCGAGATTGATATAACCAGGCTGGCCAAGCGAGTTAAAAAAGCCCTGCCCGCTATTGATAAACCGTTGCGTGTTGCCGTGATGGGATGCGTGGTTAACGGCCCCGGCGAAGCCACCGACGCAGACCTGGCCGTCTGTGCGGCAAAGAATAAAGGATACATATACCGTAAAGGCCGAAAAATCTCGACAGTACCGGAAAGCAAAATCATTCCGGCACTGCTAAAGGAATTAAAAAATCTATAACACTATGTGCACACAAGAGAAATTACCCCATCTATATGCAGAGTCGCTGAAAACGACACTAACGCGTTTTGTTATCGCTGTCGTCTTCAGCATCGCCTTTGCGTACATTGAATCTGCGGTAGTCGTGTACCTTCGAGTTATCTTTCATCCCGATGGTTTCACATTCCCGCTAAGTAATGTCGATACGATACTGCAGCACAAAGCCCTTCTTTTGACCGAGATAGGCAGAGAAGCTGCAACAATCGTTCTAATACTCACGGGAGCGTGGCTGTTCGGGCGAAATCTTCAACAGCGGTTCGCTTATTTCTTAACAATCTTCGCAGTCTGGGACATCTTCTATTATATCTGGCTTAAAGTCTTCAGTGCGTGTCTCCAAGCCATTCCTGACTGGCCCCAGTCAATTATGGATTGGGACATATTATTTCTAATACCGGTCGCCTGGGCCGGCCCGGTTGTGGCCCCGGTGCTCGTCTCCATCACATTGCTGGTGTTTGCCATGATAATACTTTATCGCGACTGCTGCGGCAGGCCGATTAAAGCCAGCCGGATAGAGTGGCTTGGCTTTATCGCTGCTGCTGTTGTTGTCGTTGTCTCTTTTTGCATACCCGGCCCCCACATCGCCGAGCCTGATTATCAATCCTATTTCTATTGGCCTGTATTCGCCGCTGATCTTATAGGTGCCATCGCACTATTTGTAAAATGCCTGCTGAAATCAAAATAGAGGTCATGAGGACACAGTTAAGAAAAAAGACCCAAGCACTTAAGTCGTGCGTGTTGGGTCTTATGTACTTTTAGTTTTCATGACTCTCTGAGGCATCGCGGCGGCTGACTGCTATGATATCTGTTACTTGCTATTGCCCTTTTTTTGCGCGAACTTTTCGAACTTACCGAAAATCATCTTCCCGGCCGAAGTCTGAAGCGAACTGGTTATGCTAATGGCCAAATCCCGACCAATCTTGTCGCGAGCACCTTCGACAACAACCATCGTCCCGTCCGGCAGATACCCGATACCCTGCTCGGCCTCCTCGCCGGGCTTTATGATTCTAACGTCCATAGTCTCACCCGGCAAAGCAACGGTCTTCAGCGAACTGGCCAAATCGTTGATATTGACTACATCGACCTCACGCACTTGTGCAACCTTGGTGAGGTTATAGTCCGTCGTTACCACGCGCCCGTCGCAGCTCTTGGCAAACATCATCAGTTTCTGGTCGACGCCTTTGACCTCCTCGACCTCCGGAATGACAGTGTCATTAATCTCCACGTCGATTACAGAGCTTGACTGCATCTCATTAAGTATATCAAGTCCCCGTCTGCCGCGGGTGCGCTTGAGCTTGTCAGCCGAATCTGCTATTAACTGCAGCTCATTGAGAACAAAACGAGGAACAACAACCGGAGCATCGAACAATTTACTCTCGCACAGGTCCGCAACCCGCCCGTCAATGATTGCCGAGGTATCCAGGATCAGGGGTCTCGCCCCTTTGCTCTGCTTGGCAAATTCGACATAGGGAACCACGAAACGCACATCGTCCTTGGTCCTCATCACAATACTGATAGTAAGATAACATATACATATGCTCATCATCCATTTGATTGCCTTAATCGACGGATCGATTAAGTCGATGCCGTATGATTCCGTTATCATAGTTACCGCTGGCGCCAGTGCCATACTAAGAAGCATTCCTACCAACAAACCAAAAAACACGCCCGCCAGAGCACTGAGTTTTTTCTTCGGTGTAAGAATATCGAGGAAAAGGACAAACACGGCCATCCCCAACGCACTCCACAGCACCGCCCAGAAGTCAGTCTTGTCCGCCGCCGCGATATCGTCAGAACTCAAATTCGCAATAAGAACAGCCAGAAGAACAATAGCAAAAATAGCTCTAAAAACCCAAAGTAACATAGTTATAAACCTCCCAAAAATTATGATATAGTTTTGTTATTTATGACCTTGCCCATTATATTCCGTATCCGAAACGTTATCAATAGATACGTTATAAGCTACGTTATGTTTGCGAGCTTCTTTTCTTTTATAGATATCGGCTTATTTGAGCCGGCCCCATTAGCCCGGCTTTATATGATATTGTTCCCGCAATAAAGAAAGCCGGTATATCCGAAAGCTAATGAAGAAGAGAATAAATGAAATCGAAGAAAAAATAAGCAGCCGCAGAAAAGTAGGATAAATTAGGAATCCATAGTCTTTTCGGCGCCGACAGCTAAAACGAGAACACGGCAGGTGAATGAAAAACCATCAGAAACAACAACCGATAAAAAGTTTGCCTTCTTGCGGGATTCCAAACAAAGTTCAGAGTAACTATTTGCTATCGGTTTCGGTCTTTTCCTCTACGCTATTATCTCCACTGGCTTTGCTCTCGGAATCTGCACTTTCCGTTTCTTGAGGTTGTTCGGTTTGGTCCAGCTTAGATTCCTCTGAAACATCCGCCTCTACAGCATCGCCGGTTTCAGCTTCAACCGCTTCGGGCTCGGCTTGTTCAGACTCTGACGATGCCTGTGGCTCTCCGGTATCACCGGCTTCGGTATCATCGGCTTTAGTTTCAACCGCTTCGCCCTCTTTCTCACCCGGCTCGGCCGACGCAATACCAGCTTCCTCGGATTCGGAGGCCTTGTCCTTCGAACCTACAATCTCGTCCATGTCGGCGTCAGAAACAACGGTCTGAACACCTATAGGCCTTGTATGCTGGCCGGCATCGGCGGCTTGTTCTTCTGCGGCCCACTGGACCCTTCGTAAACTCAATCCGATTTTACGGGCCTCGTTGTCAACCCTTAGAATCTTAACTTCAACTTCGTCATCCTGCTTAACAATATCCTGTGGCTTATCAATCTTGTGGTCGGCAAGCTCGGAAATGTGCAGAAGACCCTCAAGGTCAGGCTCGAGTTCTACAAATGCGCCAAAGTTAGTTACCTTGGCTATTTTGCCTTTAATAATGTGTCCCGGAATATATTTTTCCGGAATTGCACGGACCCAGGGATCTTCGGTCATCTGCTTGATGCCAAGGCTGATCCTTCGTTTTTCTTCATTGACTTCGAGAACAACGCATTTGATATCCTGGCTCTTTTGCAGTGCCTCGCCGGGATGATTATATTTCTTCGTCCAGCTCAAATCAGAAATATGTATCATACCATCAAGGCCAGGCTCCATCTCCACAAAAGCCCCAAAATTGGTCAAACTGCGTACCTGGGCAGTAACAATCGTACCAGGCGGATACTTCTGAGAAGCTACCGTCCAGGGATTAATTTCGGTCTGCTTAATGCCGAGTGATATCTCCTGTTTTTCCTTGTTCACATTCAAAACAACGACTTCTATTTCATCATCGAGATTAAGCATCTCACCAGGATGTGCCAGTCGTCGGGTCCAACTCATCTCGCTGATATGCACCAGTCCTTCAATCCCGTCTTCAAGCCGTATAAAGGCGCCGTAGTTCATCACGTTTACGACCTTGCCCTTTACCCTGGCCCCGACAGGATACTGCTCTTCGACATTTTCCCAGGGACTGGCCGTTTTCTGCTTCAGGCCCAGTGAAATCTTTTCATGCTCTTTATTGACCCCGATCACAATGCATTCGATCTCCTGGTCAAGATCAACAACTTCCGATGGATGTGATATTCTTCCCCAGGTCAAATCGGATATATGCAGCAGACCATCGAGCCCTCCCAAATCGACGAACACACCGAAGTCGGCGATATTCTTGATAATGCCTTTTCGCAATTGTCCGACCTCGATTTCGTCCAGAATCTTTTCCTTGCTGCTCTGGCGTTCCTCTTCGATAAGTTTGCGTCTCGATATGACAATGTTCCTGCCTTCAACATCAATCTTGAGAATCTTGCACTCCACTTCCTTACCGATGAATCTACTGATATCGCCCGGTTTTCTGATATCAACCTGCGAGGCCGGCAGAAACACAGGTACACCGATATCGACAAGCAAGCCCCCCTTAATACGCCTTATAACCTTGCCGGTAACGACATCGCCTTTCTGTTTCGTATTGATAATCGTTTCCCAGCCTCTGATGCGGTCGGCCTTGAGCTTGCTCAACAGGACAAGCCCGCCTTCAGAGTCGGTATCTTCGAGAAGAACTTCGATGTCTCTGCCCGGCGTTTTATCGTCGGCATTTTCAAATTCACCGGCATCGACAATACCTTCGCTTTTCAGGCCCACTTCGACGATAACATCATTGCCTATCTGCGATACGATTGTCCCTTTAAGAATAGTCCCCGGCAGACTTGAATCCACCTTTGCCTGCAGCACCTTTTCCAAATATTCATGTTCCGTATCACCAAACAGCTCGCCAATCTGCTGGTCGAGCTTCTCTTCTGACAAATCCAATTTGTAAACTATATTTCTATCTACCATAAAACCAAAATCCCGTTGTGGAGTCTGTCTTTTTGCCGGTTCCTATTTTGCAATCCGCTTAAGAGCGACCGAAATGAGAACCTTAACCTATCGGCGCCCCACATTTACGCCGATAAGCTCTTGTGCAACAGCGCACAAATTTAAATTTTCCTGTTAACCTATTAAAAACGCATTTGCCCACGCAGCAAATGCAAATTGCACTAAGATACCATATTAGAACTATTTATATTAATACCACGTAGCGAAATGTAAAGTTATTTTTCCTTTTTTTCCGTTCTTTTCGGTTAATTTTTATTCTTCATTTGCCTGAAAAGCTTCTAAATTTTTAACAAATTCGGCAATTATCCATTCAGGAGTCGAGGCCCCCGCCGTAACACCGGCTATTTTTTTGCCGAAAAGCACCTGTTTATCAAGTCCGTTCCAGTTTTGCAAATGATAGGTCTGGCTGTTTTCATTTTTGCAAAGGTCGGCCAATCTGCCTGTATTGGCGCTTTCCAGGCCGCCGAGGACGAACATTATATCCACCTGTTTGCACAACTGCACGGCGGACTGCTGTCTCTTTATCGCCTCTTCACACAGCGTATTGATTACCTTCAATTCCCTGAAGCTGCCCCGCCCTATCGCACCAAGCATCCTGCCGAAGTGGTCCGGGCTTTCTGTGGTTTGACAGACAATCCCCAACCGCCCGTTTGCAGGCAGCTTATGTAAATCCGACTCGTCCGCAATGACAACAGCCTCTTTGGCACAGCCCACAACGGCCTGGACCTCAGGATGATTTTCGTCACCAAAAATTACGACTTTATAACCATCCCTCTCGAACTCCCCGGCTATGTGTTGCAGTCTTTTGACCAGTACGCAGGTTGCATCGACAATATTTATGCCTTTTTCTTTTAGCTTGGCTAATTGCTGCGGGGCTGCACCGTGAGAACGGATAAGGACCGTCCCCGACTGAATGTCTTCCACTTTTCTTACCGTTTTTAAGCCGGTTTGTGCCAATTGCTCGACTACATCTTTGTTATGAATAATAGGACCGAGACTGTAAACTTTATCTTCCTGTGCTAATATTTTTTCTGCCATTCTAATGGCGTTTTTAACGCCGTGACAGAAACCGCATTTTTCCGCAACTATTACTTTCATAAAATTTAACTTAAATAGACAATGGTTTAAGATAACCCGTCTCACTTCTTTTTTGCCGACAGCATTTCGATGTCCTTGAACATCACGTGCATGTCCTGTCCGCCGTGCAGTTGAAGTGCCAGATGTCCTTTCAGTCGCCCCTTATCGTTCTTCAACTCCGCCGTCTTCCGGCCGTTGACATGCACTAAGATCCGCCTGCCGTGCGCAGAGACCGCCATCTCGTTCCACTCCTGCGGCGCAAACCACGTGGCCACTTCTTCGGCGCTGGGCTGGACCACCCACGCCCTGCCGCCGGTTTCATATAATCCGCCGACGTCATTGCTCGCATCGATCTCGGCCTGAAATCCGTGAACTCCCACTCCGCCCCCCACTTCGTCTGCGCGAAAGTAAAAACCGCTGTTACCCTTCAGCGCCTTGAACTTCAGTCGGATGGTGAAATCGCCAAAGCTATTGTCACTTACGAGCAGGCCGTGTCGGCTCTCGCTGCTGGCACTGGTTGCGACAATGACGCCGTCAATGACCTCCCACTTACCTCCGGGAAGGGTATGCCAGCCTTTAAGCGTCTTCCCGTCAAAGAGCGGCTTCCAGACATGCCGGCCAAGGTCTTTGATGTGAATGTTCCTCCAGCGTACCTCTAATGGTTTCTCACTCCTTACGCTGTGCACTTGTAGTCCGATAAAACCGACCTGGTCGATAGGGTCCCTCAAATCACTACACGGCACACCGTTTACCCACGTCTTAATAGAATCACCGATGCAGGCTACACGAAACTTGTTCCACTGGTTGTCCTTGAACGCACCTTTGGCAGCCGGATTACTTTTTACATCATACAACCACATGCCTTTTCGCGCTTCGTCATAGATACCGCCGGAGCTGCCGGTCCGCTCGCTGGATATCTCGACCTGGTATCCGTAAACGTGCCCCGCCTTATGGACTGCCTTCCTCTTCTGTCCGCGCCTCCACATTTCGAGCGTCGTATCCTTCTTATAAACATGGCTGCGAATCTGCACGCCGGAATTGAGTCGGGGGTCGCATTTTACTTCGAATTCTAAGAAAAAATCACCATATTGCTTTTTGGTACAAAGGAACGTATTAGGACTTCCCTCAACGCTCGTGCCGACAATCTCGCGGTTCTCCACATGGTACTTGGCGAATCCGCCGCGGACCTCCCACCCATCTAATGTCATACCATCAAAGGGCCTTGTCCAGTCTCCCCCGTTGACTTTCGCATTTACGCTTGTACAGCTAAAGGCAGAAAGAAGAAACGCCACGTACACAAGACTAATCAGCTTTTTTGTTACAATGTTCATAACTCCACCTTCCTTTCTAAAATTATTCTGCGATAACTTCATTAAGACCAGAATCTTACACGAATACCCCGCAACAATCCAGCAAAACCTTTATACAGGCTTCCCTTGTAAATCCCAACAGAATCATTATCGAGATATAAGAATACGATGCTTATGACAATCCGTACTTGTTTACCGACCGAATAGTGGATATACTCGATTCTCACAATGTTAGTAGCACTAATATCCTTCCGTCATCTCTGTTTGTGTGTTGGGGGACAGTTAAACATGCTCACAAATTTCTGTGTAACTTTTTGTGTACAATGTGAGTCTTGTGACCGACCCTGAATTGCCGAACAGCCCATGTCAACGCGGCCGAATGCAGCCTGAATGTTAGTGAAATCGGCAAAACCATCAACACCGCGGTGATTATTTCTGCTCTGGAAGAAACAGCAAGCAACAGCCGGCTTAAGATTAGAATTGCCTCCTCCACTTTTTCTATCCCTTACAGCTTCTTTCATTTCTTGCTGTTGGGTGACCTTGAGGAAACTGATGTGTACCGTCCGATATTGTAACAGAAAGCGGACCGGAAAATAAATGCAATATCTTAATAGTGACGCGATGAGCCGGCTGCGGAGGCGGGTCTCGATTGACAGAGACGACATTTTTCGGTTGCAGTTGCTTTGGGAAACGAATGTTTATAACGACTTTACGGTTTTTAACATTAGCGAAATCAAAAATTGACTTCGAATAACAAAATTTTTTGTATGGAGACACTGAGAGTTTATGGGACAATCAGCGTTTAACCGTCAGTAATCGGGCTGGATATGACTTGCAGAGGCAGGTGTAGCAACTACTAAGCTGAAAAAACTTTCGATAACAAAACTTTTTTGGCTGAATCTTTGCCGGCGGAATGCTTGTAAAGGTAGTCATATACAGCAGATACGCGTTTTAACGCCGTTGAGAAAAATTTCGCCTATTTAAGAAGATTTTTCTTGCTAAAAAATTTTGTAACATCGTATAATATTTCACTTGACGGGAACATAGGTAATTTGGTAATTTGGGAAAAGTAGGCTTAATGTAATCTGTTGACTTTGACTTTCAAACTTGTGAATTTTCATAGTTTTTGATTGTGTGAGGAGCTATTGAGCAGGGTGTAAAGCTGTCTCGGAGGACTTGTGCTTCGTGTTGAGTGGCTTTATTATTTTGACTTATAGCTCCGGTTAGGCCTCTGAAAGGAGGAGTAGAAAACATATCTAATGATTAGATGGAGGAGTATAAACATGCCCTAAATAAGAAGTATTATTGTTTTAGAGGCAAGCGCAGGGTTTGGTGAAGATCTTTGATGCTTGTTTTGCTGTATGTTGTTTGAGAAACGCACAGATTTTAGTGACCACTGCTTGTGCTCGTTGTACGAAGTCAGTGAAGGTTTTTAGTGCCTGTCGAAAACAACAAAGTATTTCTTTTTTTGCTTGTAGCCAGGGAAGGCAATATAAGTTGTATAGTTCTTTAAAGGAGGATTATTATGCGTAAATTATCAATTATAGTTTTTTTAATGTTCAGCTTGTTACTGTGTGGAATGACACAGGCGCTTTCGATTGATGTTACTACCCCAGGGGATGTGGTCCAGGGTATTCCGAACGATGGAGATTGGCCTGCTGGTGAAGCACCTCCTCTCGTGATTGATGATAATGCCTACACGAAGTACTTGAATTTCAGAGGACTAACTGAGATCACCGGTTTCCAAGTTTCAACATCACTTGGCGAGATGATTGTTACCGGAATGAGTTTCACCACTGGTAATGACGGTCCAGGGCGTGATCCGGTTGCCTTTGAACTCTATGGTTCGAATGACAGCATCGACGGGCCGTATATGTTGATTGCCAGTGGCGATATCGTCGATTTCAGTCAGGAGGCGGATTGGCCACGCAACGCGAAGAATGAAACGCCGATTACGTTTGCTAATGTTACAGCATACGTTCACTATCAGGTTTTATTCACGGCCCTTCGAGTCCCCGACAATGGATGTTGCATGCAGATCTCCGAAGTTGAACTATTAGCAGATGTAACTCCTGTCTCAGGATGGGCCTACAGAGACATTGACACCTCTGGAGGTGAAGCCTGGGAGGACGGCGGCGAGATTACCATTAGAGCCAGCGGCGTTGACATCTGGGGCGGTTCGGACAGTTTCGGCTATTTGTACCGGCCTTTGCTGGACGGTGGCGTCTTGGATCTGAATCTCACCAAAGCGGGCAACACGAATCCGAATGGCTGGTCGAAGGTAGGTCCGATGATTCGTACGACGCTTGAAGGCGGTTCACAGCACGGTTTGACGGCGATGACGGGAACAAACGGCATCCAATTCGTCTGGCGTCTGGCCCCTGGCGGAGCTAGCGACGGTTTGACGAGGAACATCTATACTTTGCCAAGAATGCTCCGGATAGAGCGGAACGGCGACAAAGTGATAAGCAAATACTTCGGTCTTTGGGACCCCACGATGCCTCCGACTTGGATCAAGATAGGTGAACAAACCATCGTGATGGGTGCGGACGTTTACATCGGCGTAGCTGTCTGTGCAGGCAATGCGGCCGCGATGAACTACGCCGTGCTCGATAACGTGGTTCTCACCGCTCCACCCGTTGAGTTCCCCTGGGACATGAAGCCGGAAGATGGCGCTGAACGTGTGTCATTAACTCCGACTCTCTCATGGATGGCGGGTGATTCGGCTACTTCGCACGATGTGTACATTGGGACCGACCCGGCAGCTTTGGCACTTGCTGACACAGTGACAGATCCGGAATATCCCATCGATACACCGCTTTTAGCATCCACCAAGTACTACTGGCAGATTGTCGAGCAGCCCGGTGATGTTGCAGGCCCTGTTATTAGCTTTACGACTCTCTACGAAGCCCCATGGTATACCGGCACTCTCAATTGGGAGCAATGGCACGACATGTGGTGGGAAGAAGTACAGGAAATGGTCGACAGCATTATATACATGGAGTGGCCACCGAATCTTGTCGCTGAGATGCCAGACGCGTATTATGGGCCGGACTCCCCCGTGGAAAACTATGGAGTCCGATTGTCAGGTCATCTGGTCCCCGGAACGAGCGGCGACTATACGTTCTGGATTGCGGCTGACGACGGCTGCCAGTTGCGGTTGAACACCAACAACGGCGTTGCCGACATGGTAAAGATTGCCGGCTTCTACCGCTACAGCGGCTACTTTGACCACTGGCCAAGCCAGATGTCGGAGCCGATTTCGCTGGTGGGTGGTCAGAAGTATACCATCGAGATTCTGTTGAAGGAAGCCGGCGGCGGCGACTGGGTCGAAGTGGCATGGGAAGGTCCCGATGCGCCAAGTCGAACCAGGATTACCGGCGATTATCTGACGGCAGCTTATGCCCTTAATCCAAAGCCGAACATCAGGCAAACCATAACGCCTTTAAAGGTGGGGCCCCTTAGCTGGACGGCTGGAAAATATGCCACTTCCCAGGAAGTACTCTTCGGTACGGATCCCGGCGCAATGGTATCGATTGCCACGCTGCCGGCGGATCCCACGGTTATCGTGGAAAGGTCCACATTAGCTATGCCGGCGGTTGCAGCAGGCAACACTTATTACTGGCAGGTTAATGGTACCGACGGCACCGATACATGGGTTGGCGACGTTTGGAGCTTCACAGTATCCGACTGGACCAGCAAAGATATCGGTGTTCGCCAGCTTGCAGAGGGTGGAGTCATACCACCGGCTGGCAGCTCTACCTACGACGAAGGTACCGGGGTTACTGTAGTTAGAGCCGGCGGCAATGAGCTCTGGGGCGACAGAGACCAGTTCCACTACCGTTATACGACCGTGCAGATGACCAGAGACATGGGTACAATCACGGCACGTGTCCTGTCGATACAAAATCCAGACAGCTGGAGAAGGGGCGGAGTGATGATTCGCGAGAACCTCGGTATTTCTTCCAGAAAAGTCATGATGCACAAGACGGGACATGATAATACCAGGATGCAATGGCGCGACAATTGGCGCGCTGGTACGGGGAATGGTGGTGATTGGAACGGCCTTGGTTTCCCAACCTGGGTTCGCCTAACGCGCGATCATGACCGGTTTGACGGTTACCTTTCGATGGATGGCGTGAACTGGGAACACAGAGGTACCGCCTACATCGCGATGGCTCCGGGCCAGCCCGTTTACATAGGTCTCGCTCAATGTCATCACAATAGCCAGGACCAGTCAACCTTGACAACCGGTACGTTCGACAACTTTAGCTACACGACACCGGATATTAAACAATCCTGGAATCTAAACCCGCCGAACGGTGCGACAATGGTGGACATCCATGCGACCCTTACATGGGGAGCTGGAGAAGGTGTCACCGAGCATCGTGTGTATTTCAGCGCAGATGAAGAAGCTGTGGTCAATCGTACTGTAGCTCCCGTAATTCTTCCAGCTGAAACCACCGAGCTTGCTGTTGGACCGCTCGATTTGGGCCAGGTTTACTACTGGTGTGTCGATGAGGTAAGCAATCCTGTGACACCAGGTGAAGTCATGAGCTTCACGGCTGAAGAATATCGTACAATAGAGGATTTTGAATCGTACGACGTTGGGCCGGAAGCACTTCCCCCGCAGGTGATGACTCCGGGTGAAATTCTTGTCGAGGCTGTACCGCCTCCGGCACAGGCCTGGGTTCTACCTCAGTCTATTCTTATGGGTTCTGATGATGGCCCGCAAATAGTTACCGACCCCGATAGAGGCCTGGTTTTGGCCCTTGACGGTGACGGCGACTATGTTGACTGCGGCAATCCCGCCGCGCTTAACTTCAGCACCGGCGATTGGACCCTAAGTGCCTGGGTCAAGAATACCATGACCGGCACAGGCGATACTAACAAAGGTAGTATTATCGCCAACGGTGGAGATGGCGGCGGTGGACACCGCTATTGCTTGGTTATCACCGAAAGTGATGAAGGTAGAGTCACCTTAGTCACCGATGATAATTCGAAGAAGAGGACGGCCAAAGGTGGCACCAATGTCAACGATGATGTCTGGCACCATGTCCTTGGTGTGCGTGACGGTGGCAAAGTTCGCCTCTATATCGATGGCGTTGAGGATGCAAGCTCCGACATCAACGAGGACCTTTCCGGGGCGTCTCAGGCCAATGTCTTAATCGGAGCCATTACGCTCGCATCAGACGGCAGTATC
Organism: Sedimentisphaerales bacterium; assembly: GCA_049643445.1. Lineage (GTDB taxonomy): Bacteria > Planctomycetota > Phycisphaerae > Sedimentisphaerales > Anaerobacaceae > CS2-K091. Next base: position 2,878 of record JBARPZ010000194.1, on the reverse strand, counting down.
TACAAGACTTACGCCGGTCTGATTGACGATGTCAGGATTTACGATTCTGCTCTGTCGACAGACAACGTTGCGTTCCTGGCTGATAAGGGCGGTACGGCACCGGCCACCGGTCCGATAGCCAACTGGGCGTTTGAAGGTGACTTCACAGATTCGTCAGGCAACGGCTTTGACGGTACACCAGTGGGTGAGTATGAATTGATTGAGGAAAAGATAGGTTACTATGGTCCTCTAATTGCGCACTACACCTTTGATGAAGGCAGCGGCGACACCGCTGTCGACAGCTCGGGCAACGGCCTTAATGGAGTCATTAGCGGCGCTGTATATACCGCGACTACTGCTGACGGCTCGGCCTCGTGCCTGGACTTCAACGGTTTCGGCGACAATGTGCTCAACGGGCTTGCAGGACCGTACCTGAATCTCCTTGATGAACTGTCGATTTCGCTGTGGGTCCAGTCCGACGAGATCGCCTCTGACAAGGGCTTTTTCATGGGTCATGACCCCGGCAGTGACCGTTATGGTATGCGCTATGACAGTCTTGGCGGCAGTGCCGACCCGGATGGTAATGACGTTATCAAATACGGTGTCGCAGCCACCGGTGGCAATGAAGAGGATGAGAGTTCTCAATTCGTTCAGACCACCGAATGGCAGCATATTGTAATGACATGGAAGAGCGGAGTCGGCCTGACGTTGTGGATCAACGGCATAAAGAACACTCCGACCTTCGATGCTGGTGCCAAAGGCGGCTTGACGGCCGGCTACGATAAGATCCTGGTTGGCAAGGGCAGCAAAGATGGCGCAGCCGACGCAGGCTGGGACGGCCGTATCGACGACGTCCGGGTTTACGGACGTACTCTGTCGGAAGGCGAAGTCAGATGGCTTGCCGGTCTGGGCAATATAGCACTGCCCGATAGGTATGCTCCGATGATAAGTCACCACCAGTTTGAGAATGACTATACCGACAGCTCCGGCAACAACTTCGATGGCACCCCCTTAGGTGGCGCGACCATAGTTGATGATCCAATACAGGGTCTGGTTGCCAACTTCGTCGGTGTCGACGGCTCTGTCAACATCGGGGATTCCGATTTGTTCAACTTCGCAGGCAGCAACTTCGCTATCTCAGCTTGGGTCAACCTCAATTCGTGGGGCGGCGGCTGGGGTAACGTGATTGTCGGTAAACGCGGCGAAGGCGGCGTAGGCTGGCAGTTGCGAAGATTCGGTAACAACGATAGGTTCTCTTTCACGACCCGTGGTATGGGCGAGGATGACAACCCACAAAGCAATTTGTCACCGAATATGAACCAATGGTACAATGTTACGGCCATGCGTGAAGGCGGCCAGAAGCTTCTGTACATCGACGGCGTGTTAGATAGTACGGCCGCCGTCAGCGGTGAAGTCACACCATGCGCACACAACGTGTATATTGGAGCCAGAGCCAACGGCGACAATTCCGGTCCGGAAACATTCTTCGACGGAATGATCGACGATGTGCGCATCTACAGAAGTGCTCTTAATTTGGGCCAGATTCGTGCACTTGCCGGCTACGTTCCAACAAACAACATAGGTGATACCTGGTCCGGAAGGGCTTCAGCTACACCGGCACTTGAATACCTGACACCAGCCCACGAGGGTAGTCAGTCGATGAGGGTTGACTACACCGGTTCCGGCGCGGTTACACGTCTCGAGCCCTTCGGGGACGGGGCCCATCCGCACGGGGACAACGGTGACTTTAGTTTAGGCCAGGCCCAGGCAATGACGGTGTGGTTCAGAGGTCACCCTGAGAATGCTCCCGGTGCGATGTTCGCTCAGTTAACAACTGTTGTCCCGAGCGGACACACACAAAGGGTTGTGTACGACGGTGACCCCGAAGACCTGTTGAACCCGAACTGGCAGGAATGGAATATCACCCTGCTCGGTCTCTCAACAGGCAAACCCTTTGATCCGGAACTACCCGATGAAGGCCTGCCGATAACCAAGATCAAAGATGTTGGTGTCGGCATTATCGCGGCCGGTAGCGGCGCCTTGTACTTCGACGACCTGCGTCTGTATCCAACCAGATGCGTTCCCAAGTACGGGCCTGCTTACGACCTCACCGATGACTGCGTTGTCGACAGGGAAGACATGGGTGTAATTGCAAAAGCATGGCTCGCTGAAGAAGGCGGCCAAGGCCTGTGGTACGAGTACTACGAAGGTTCGTGGAGTGTACTGCCTTACTTCCCAAGTCTGCCGCTTGTCACGCAGGGTACGGCTGACAACTTCGGCGTCGGACAGCGTCTGCAAGATGACAATTTCGGCCTACGGTTTACCGGTATTGTCGCGGCGCCTGTTGGTGGTGACTATACGTTCTACACCACCTCCGATGACGGCAGCAAGTTGTACATCGATGGAACGCAAGTTGTCGATAACGACGGCCTGCACGGTGGGCAATGGAGAGAAGGTACCATCAACCTGGATGCCGGCGAGCATATGATTGAGGTCATTATGTTCGAGTTAGGCGGCGGAGAACTCCTGCAAGTGGAAGTCGCTGGACCTGGTATACCCAGGATGGCGATTCCCAACGAGGTACTCTTCCTCGCGCCCGGTATTCCGGCTGACCTGAATGGTGATGGCATTGTCAACTTCCTTGACTATGCTGACGTGCTTAACCACTTCGGTGATGAAGCAATGTTCCCACCACCAGGTGAGCAGTTGTGATTTTAACCGGCGCAGCCGTAAGGCTAAGCGTTGACAACTAATTGAATTTGCACCAGTCCTGGGCCTAAACCAAATAATCGGTTTAGGCCCCGGTTGTTTTTTATAGTGCACCGAGCATATTTCATATTACGGGGGCGACTATGGGGGCAGGATTCAAATTATGTGGGCTCGCCCCGTTAGAAATCTC
>JBARPZ010000193.1:0-2899 GCA_049643445.1 Sedimentisphaerales bacterium | reverse complement strand
GGGCAAATATACCGGACACAAATTTTAGCAGCGGCACGACTCCGCACCAGCTAAATAGCTTGTGGAATACGTACAGAACCGGTGCAAACAAAGGCATCAGAACATCGGCGCGATAGAAAAAAACATTCTTTGGTATCAACTCGCCGAATACTAATAGTATCGGTGCCGTTATCAGCGTTGCAGACAACTCCGCAGTGTGGCCGGCTTCGATCCTGCTCAACAGCATATAAGTGACAATGCTTGTAATAAGATAGTGTGTCAGGTTATTGCCGACCAACATCGAAAAAAGCAGGCCGGAACTGTCATGGACACATTTGCCCAGAAGCACAGATGACAGTCGCTTCTTTTCAATCCCGAGTCGCAAGCGAAGCCGGCTCAGCTTGTATATACCCGTTTCGGCCCCGGCGAAAAGACCGGAGAGTATAACAACAAAAACAGCCACTAATATTAAGACTGTGCTATTGACCATTAGTATCAGTTGATTTAAGCGTTAATATAACTGTTTTGATTCGGTGCTTTTGCACACGCTCAACAGTAAACTTAAGGTCTTCCAAATACGCGACATCTCCGCTTTTTGGCATCTTACCCAGAAGGGCGGTTACAAGGCCGCCAATAGTGGTGATCTTCGCTTCCTCGGGATTGATGCCGAAGGCGTCGGCCCAATCGTGAATGGAAAGACTCCCTGCCAGCCGATATTCAAAAGGCCCCGTTTGTTCGATAGGTTCTATCCCATCTGTGATTTCAATCGGTCCCACCAGCTCTTCCGCAATATCCTCCAGGCGCACCGAACCCGCAATCCCACCGTATTCATCCACAACTATTGCTATATCCGTACCGCTCTTGCGGAAAAGCTCCAGAAGAGATTCTACCATCTTTTGTTCCGGGACAAAATGCACTCGTTGAACAATCCTATCCAGTGACCTGTCACCTTCCAGCAGGAGCTGACGCAAGTGCACAAGCCCGACTATATTATCTATTGTTCGCACGTAGACGGGTAGCTTTGTCATATGGTTTTTGAGCATCAGCTCCCGTGCTGTCTGAGCGGACTCGGTAACGCTGCAGGCGATCATATCTACCCGTGGTCGCATAACGTGTCGGACTTTGAGAAAACCAAGCTCGACAATCTCACCCAAAAGCTTATTTTCATCAGCCGTGATCAGTCCACGTTTTCGCACTTGTTCAATCAATGATTTGAATTCGTCTGTACTTATTGGCTTGGCCGGTTTTAACGGCCCCAAAAACAGCCGAAGAGTAGGCTCTACTATAAAGACTCTGAACACAAACTGCAGGGGCGAAAAAATTTGAAGGCATAAAACCAGCGGTAGGGCCGCTGCAATACTCACCGACCTTGAATTTCCGTACGCAATAGATTTTGGCACAATTTCACCGAACAGCAACAGCACTGCAAAGCTGACACCCGCCGTGATTGCTGCTGCTCCTGCCCCAACCTTCTGCCCCATTCTAACCGTGAGAACGCTGGCGAAAGCATAGAAAAGAACATTGACCGTCATATTGCCGAACAGAAGACACCCAAGTAATTGTTTAGGTTTGTTTGGCAGGCTGCCCGCGAGATGTTGAAGTCGGTGCTTCGATTTTCGCAGCAGTTTAATCTGGCTGCGTGACAGGTTAAAGAAAGCAGTCTCAGACCCTGAAAAAAAAGCAGAGCAGCCAAGCAGCACTATCATAACAACGATATGACCAATATTTTGGTAAACTTGACCCACTGTTAGCTACTACCTTACTGCGGTTTAGGTAGCGTTACCGTAAATGTGCTTCCCTCGGCTGGTTTGGATTCAACTGATATGCAGCCTCCGTGAGCGTCTATAATTTTTTTACAAAAGGCAAGCCCAAGGCCGGAACCTGAGTGCCGGGACGCCGAGCTTCTGTCTGTTTTCGTAGTAAAAAACGTTTCGAAGATATTCTCTAGGTCATCTGGTTCAATTCCACAGCCGGTATCCGCCACTTCCACCTGGACTGCATCGCTGGTTTCGGCAGCCTTTATGCTTAGAATACCACCACGCGGCAGCATAGCATCACGCGCATTAAGAATCAAATTCATTAAAACTTGCTGAATTTGGACAGGCACAGCCCAAACTCCCAACTCTTCAGGGATCTGGATTTTAACGGTTATCCCGTCCTTTGAAAAATCTCGGCACAGACATGTAAAAATCTCATCGATCAAAACAATTAGTCGTGCATTTTTCTTTTCTTGTGTCTTCCCATCCGCCATAGCCAGCATACTCCCCATAATCTTCGCAGCTCGCACATAGCTTTTGGCCGTTTTGGTAAGTGCCTTTTCCACCAGCCCTTTATCGTCGGGGCTCTTCATGGCAAGAGTCGCGTAATTACCCACTGGTGTAAGTAGATTATTCATTTCGTGGGCTATCATATGGGTTATGGTCCCAATATTGGCAAGCGCCTGAAGTTGGGTAATCTGGGATTTCAAGGCTTTATTTTGCTGTTGATGTTCGGCCAGACGTTTGTGAAGAGAAACACGTTTCTCGATAATACTTGTCAACGGTCGGCTCCTGCTATAAAATTTATCAAAGTTTGTAGCCTTAACTCTCTGGTCTTTTATTATTATCTACCGGAAGATGCCGGCTTACAAGTATTTATATCGACTAATAGTGAGGTATTTCTTGAACAATGACAAGGAATAAGGCAATAGTGAAACCGTGTGCATATCGTAAATCGAACAACAAGTCACTGGATGCCATAGACTACAGATGAACGAGCAGAGGATCGTAGAAGAGCTGTTAACATTGTTGGAGGCAAACGGCGTTACTATCCGTAACGAGCCGCTTGGCGGAAGTGGTGGGGGGCTGTGTGCTGTAAAAGGCCAATCGATTTTCTTCGTAGATACGCAAGCCCAATCAGCTGATATCGCGCCTATTTGTGC
>JBARPZ010000192.1:0-3258 GCA_049643445.1 Sedimentisphaerales bacterium | reverse complement strand
GAGTCGTGCTTGTGTGGGGTGTCTACCTTCTCGTGTTAATCCCGGTCATTGCACTGGTCACCTTAGCCAAACGCCCGGTACCTGAAGATACGGTGACAGTCTATGGAATCGTCACTGCCCTGTTCGTAGTGGGGCTCGTACTTACTTTCCTCGTGTCGCTGGGATTTCTCATGGGAACGCTGCTGCGAAAGCCGCTGTTGGCCGTAGTGGTGCTCATCTTCGTGTGGTACCCAATCAGCTTTTTTCTCAGCGTCTTTTCGCTGGAGGAGTTCTCACCTATCAGCTTGAACCAGGCACTATGCACACAACTTCGCCAGCCATGGCGCCAAGTCGAAGGGGACTCGAAGGTCAACATCAATAAGGGGGATAAGGATGCTGTCCCGAGTCAGTTTTCGCAGATTCTCAGTGTTCTTTCCGGCGCTAAACCAAAGCCAAAGCCCGCCAAACCCGAATTTTTCGAGGCCGAAGAATTCGACGATTTTTCATTGCTCCGCGTGACTTTGGGATACGGGCTGCCGACCCTGATGGCGGTTATCCTGGCGACCCTGAGCTTCTATTGGCGCGATTTGTGACATATTGGCGAAACGAAAAGCATATCGTTCCTGCCCCATGACTATAAACTCTAAACCTGCATAAGCGCATAAGAGTGCGAGAAAACAGTTGGGTGTGAACTAATTGACATGTGCTCATTTTCCATTTAATATATTATCTTTGATAAAAGTGCTTTTCCTATGGTTTTTTCATTAAAAGGAGGAGGTGCCATAATGAGGTCAACAATTCGCAGCCTCACGTGCTTAATAATATTGACTACCTTTCTGGGTCTCGAAGATCACCTGGATGCCGCACATGCAGGTAATGCGGTCTCTTCTGTGGGGCAGACAGTTTCAGGGAAAAGAAATACGGAAAGGCCGTTAGCAAATACCCTGATATGGGATACACTGTCACCTTTCGTCAATAAAGTCGACCTCCGGGATAGAACTAACTGGAAAATTGTTCCGAGTGACCTTCTTACGATTGAAACCGACCCATCTGCTGCCATTTCAGACCCTGGATATTATGGGAGAGAATACTCTTTTAAAGGAGATATAGTAGTAGAGAACGAGCACTTAATCACCGTGTTTTCGTCAAAAAAAGGTTGTGTGGTTATCTACCCCAGAGCTGATTTGAGTCAAAAAAAATTGGAATTAATTCCCCTTCAACTAAAAGCAAAGCTCGCGAGCATTACTTTTAGCAGGATATTGCAAAATACGGGTGACAACGCAGCCCTGGAAGTTACTTTTTCTGCCAAGGAAACAGGAGATAATTACTCTGCCATTTTCTCGTTCGACAAGAAACAGATTGTCGAGATTAAACCTGCTGAGAATATGAAAGGGATAAGTCTTCTCAGTCCAATCGAGTATGGTGTCGTACCCAGTTTCATAGGTGATGATCTCATATTTAATCCGAGAGAATATCCTTCGATAACTACACTTCACATTCCTTCGGATAATCTCTTCCTGGGATTACTCAAGGGCCAAAACAATATGCTGGTTATCACCTGGCCCGGGGGAAAGCAATTAATGAGGCTTGTCCTAAATAACAAAGAACGAGAGCCCCGTCTCATCGAATCTGTTGACTTTGACAATGACGGCAAGAGCATTTATCTTACCCTGTTAGATGCGCCGGGCATCTGGCATAAGGAAGAATTAAAGCCTTCTTATCTGGAAAAGGATGTAGCTGTCAACTGGAAAAGACCTTTTCCTGCAAAATGGAAAACACAATTACTTGAAGCCGGGGTAAGAACTACTTATAAATTCAGAGAATCTAAAGACAAAATCTGGCGGGCTATAACAGGTAACTATACCTATCCCGTCTGGTTTGAAGGAGAAAATACTTTCTATCGTCTTGGTAAAAAAATACCACCTAAGGGAGAATCCATCATCTATTTTCTGGAGAGAAAAAGTACTCCCGTCTCGGTTTCTGCTCCTGTTGATATTATGAAGGAAACGTTAGGCAGGCAGGTATGTGATACTATACTTGACTTTGCAGGTCGCAAGCTGCGCAGCCATCATAGAAGAGGAAGTCAGGGCATTCGTCGTGCTGCCACGTGTGGGTGTACTGCAGCAATAGAAGTAGTTTTTAAGGCAGGCCAGGAAGTAGAGAAGAAAGAGTATGTCGCCGGAGCAGTGGATGATATGGTCTACTTTGTCACCCGGCATGTCGAGAGAATCGGCGAATATCAGGATTTTGCCCGTGACATGATGAGCTTTCTAAATCTTAAAAGCAAATCCAATCCTGATTTAAAACAATTTCTTGATAGTATGGAGACAATAACACAACAGATACCCCGGGAACATAACAGGCAGAAAGAGAATATAAAAACCCTGGAATATACCGCTGAACTGGCCCGCAAAACCAAAGCTCTTACTCAAAAGAAAAGCCCGCAAAATCTGCCAGCCTTTTCAGACCTTAGCGAAAAATGGAGGGCGATGGGAGGTGCTCAGGACGAGCTAATTGCAAAGTTTCATAGTATAACCAGAAAATTATTTCAGGAGGCAGGCTATAGCTGCGTGAATCAACCACGGGCACTTGAAACAGCTCAGGAGGTCAGAAGGCGTTGCAGAAAGTGCCTTAGAAATCCTGACGGCTACGAAATATGGGCGGATTATTGATCATGTAATGTCGAGTCGAAGTTTGCAAATCGGAAACCGATAATTATGAAACATTATTTTATAGCTGTGTTGCTCTTACCGGGGACTTTAGTGCTGCTTCAAGGCTGTAACCGCAAAGCTCCAAACGATACCCCAGGCGAAACAAAGACTGAATCCGGAACCCAGATGCTTCTGCTTCCGGGCGGCCGCTTTACAATGGGAGATGAGAATGAGATAGATGCAAAACCACATCAGGTTGTCGTAAGCTCATTCTTCATAGACAAGCACCTGGTGACTCAGGAGGAATACCAGAGAGTGATGGGAAAGAATCCTTCCCGTTGGAAGGCAGGCACGAATCCTGTGGAGCAGGTACGCTGGTCCGACGCTGTAAGATACTGTAATGCACGTTCTCGCATGGAGGGGCTTCAACCTTGCTACGATTTACAAAAATGGGAATGTAATTTTAATGCAAATGGATACAGACTGCCCACGGAAGCAGAATGGGAATATGCCTGCCGGGCAGGAACCAAAACAACATTCTTCTTTGGGAATAGTCCGTCAAAATTGGCCAGTTATGCCTGGTTTGACGAAAACTCCGGCGGGAAACCTCAGCCCATAGGCCAAAAGC
>JBARPZ010000191.1:0-3511 GCA_049643445.1 Sedimentisphaerales bacterium | reverse complement strand
GTTTACTTCATTTGAGACACCAGCGAAGAGCGGGGATACCTTCATGTTCGTAGTTACGGACATAGTGGCCTCGGGCTACATCTATGATGAATCAAGCAATGTGGAAACCAGCGACTCAATTGCGGTTCCGTAAAAGAAACTATAATTAGGTGCTTGATTGGTTTTTGTGGTTTTTGCAGCCGTGTTCATCCAGAGCACGGCTGTTTTTTTGCCAGATTTTTGTTGATGCAGAAACTATGTTTGAGATATGAGACTATTAGAAAGGTTATCTTCGCCATTCGGCCTTGCGGACCATTAACGGCGGCATGTGCTGAGGATTAAACCTTTGGCGGCCTGTATTGGCGCAGCTTCTACTACTCGGATACCAGTGAATAGTAAACAACTTGATTTTCAAAGGTAATTTGTTTTTTTTCAATTTGCCAAACATCGCCAACCTCTTCTGTGAGCCCCATTTGAAGTAAGAAGTAAGTTGAGAACACCGCCTCCTGCAGTCTGGTCGGGACTTCTAACGGCTTGAATACACCGATAACGTCTTCACCCCCTCCTATCGACAAATTTGGGCGGTGACTTTTGGAAATTGCCTAAGACAAAGCACAAAACAACACTAAAAACACGGGTGTAGTCTTTGAGTTTTGGAATATTCCGACAGAAAGCAAGCAGCTCAGAGGTTCACTGGAATCTGGCGCTCGGCTAAGTACTCTTTCATTTGCCTTATTGTGTACTTACCAAAATGGGCGATTGAGGCGACAAGGACGGCGTCTGCGCCTCCTTCAACAATAGCCTGGTATAAGTGCTCAAGTGTTCCGGCCCCGCCCGATGCGATTACCGGCAGTTTTACGGCATCAGCAATCGCCCTGGTCATGGGGATATCGTAACCAGCCTGTGTGCCATCAGAGTCCATACTGGTCGGAAGGATTGCCCCGGCGCCTAAATCCTCAACTTTTTTTGCCCACACGGCAGCGTCAGTGCCTGTACCGGATGTGCCGCCGTTGATTATAACTTCAAAGCCGGATGGCAACTGTGAATTAACGCACGTATCGATAGCAATAGTTATTTTTTCGCTGCCAAACTCGGCCGCCGCCTCTTTAACGAAATCCGGGTTTAGTACGGCAGCAGTGTTGATGGATACTTTTGATACGCCGATATCCATCAATTCTTCAATGACCTGACAGTTATGGATTCCGCCGCCAACGGTCAGAGGCACCGAGATTCTCTCGACCGTTCTTTTTACAGCATCAAGGAGGGTCTTTCTGTTCTCAATGGTGGCTGTAATGTCCAGAAAAACCAACTCGTCTGCTCCGGCCTCGCTATAAACAGCGGCACTTTCCGCAGGATCGCCCACATCTTGTAACTTAACAAAGTGAACACCTTTAACCAATCGGCCGTCCTTCACATCCAGGCACGGGATAAGTCTTCTGTAATCCATACATTTTCCTTCCTAATTAGTCAGGATTCACCAGAATCTTAGCTTTGCATTTGCCTTAAGAAGTATACTAAACAGCAACGTCCCAGTCCAGAAAATGTTTTTTTGTCAGTAAATTTCTACCGTATATGTTTTTCGGCTGTGCAGGGGGACATAGTTGATCAAATGCAGCGGCTGGATTAGTTCATAAATCCGATTTTCCGTGGCTAAAAGGGCCTTTGCAAACCTGTAGAGTTGTGAGGGGGTGTGAATGTCTTTATCAGCAGATGCAGATTAGGCTTGCATCGTGAGGGTTATCTGATATCTCCCCATTTGAACGGCTGTCTATCGATTTCAAGAACTTCGGTTCGGTGGATAAGCCACCTTTTGTCCTGCCCCTTTTGCAGATCCAATTTGATTTTGAATATCACAAATGGCCTATAGTTCCTGTAAACATGGCTTTGCTTTTCAAAATGAATGATGGCTATCAGGGTAGCCTCGGCCCTGGGCGATGATATGTCAACTTCCAAACTCATCTTTCTGGTCTTCTCAATGAGCGGCTCCGACAGCAGACGTCGGCAGTGATTCATCAAATCATCTTTGGCATTATGATATGAATCGCTGTAATCCGCAGAAATAAGCGCTGCGATTGCATCGAAGTCCTCTTGTTCAGTGGCCTTTCTCACGGTGCTGATTAGTTTGTTGATTTTTTCCAAATCGGTTTTGACAAGCGAGTCCAGGCCAAAAGCGGCTGCGATAAGGATAATGGGCAAAAGCCATTGCCACCGGCGGCGTTTGTAAACGCCAATTACGTGGATTATCTGTAGGGTAAGCAGGGCGGCGATAGCCAGGGCCAGGGCGGCTTGTATAATTACGGTAAGTGTTTTGCTGATTTTAAACAAGCCTGCTTCGACCAGGAAATCCAGGGCAAAACAAGCGACCGCGAGGAAGATTACGAGATGCGATTGCCACCAGAGGCGGCCGTCACCGTGGATAAAAAGCAGGGTGAACCAGATAACAATGCCGGCAATCAGAAGTGTCCATGGCTGTTCTAATACATTGAACATTTTAGTGGAGAGGAGATCCTATTGATTTTTGCCTCCTACATAGCCTTGCAACATGTAGAACATGTCGGGGCTGTCGGGATGGTTCTGGCCGAATTGCTGTTCCTCATTCATTATAATTGTGCGATTGTCCCGCCATCTGATCTTTTCTGCGTGGCCGTCAGCGAAGCCTAGCGTGCTTCTATCGTTATGCCATCCTGCCAACGGATCGATCCATGTACCGGCGCTGTAATTCATGATCCAGGAACCTACATTCCATCCCCTGTTATCTGTTTCCTCCACAAACACATACTTGTTGCCAGGGCTCCTTATCTCGTCAAACACTTCGGCCACCAGTTCTGGCTTTGTCTTACCGTTATCGTATGCCGGTTCTCCATTCATGCCGCCGGCGACCGAATAGCTGCAATGAGCCCGCTGTTCAGGTATGTCTATCCTTGCGTCAAACGGGCAGTGAAATAGCTTCACGTTCTTAACATAAGGAAAGAGTTTACCCATTCTTATGCCTATGAGCTTTTCTTCAAGAAAGGGAGGGGGATTGGGTTGGGCCCAATCGCCGGTATAGACAAAGTTTTCATCATGTGGAGGATTTATCCAAAAACCATCTGGAAAGTTGGCGGGATTGTTGAAACCACCATCCCCGGGTCTATGGCCACCCATCAACATACCGTCATTGTCCACTGTATACGTAAACCACCCCATCGCAAGGTTCCTTAAATTGTTAACGCAGAGAAGCCCCGCGGCCTGGTCCTTTGCCAGCCTCAGAGCGGGCATTAGAAGTGCCAAAAGCAACGCGATGATTGCGATTACCACCAGCAACTCAATTAGTGTAAAAGCTCTTTTTCTCATATCATTCCCACCTTTCTGTCCAACAGCCCAAAAGCCATCGATAGCAAGGTTCTTTACAAACGTAATTCCTTTCTTATTATCGGCATTTTTACTATTCAATAATAAGACTTGCAAAATAGGGCTGCTGTTTTGCTCATTTTTTGTCCCTTTTTATTGAGACACTCTCAGTTAGACTTATTATATTAGGCTGAACCAAGTA
>JBARPZ010000190.1:0-10405 GCA_049643445.1 Sedimentisphaerales bacterium | reverse complement strand
TGAAAAGCCGACCAAGCGAGATTACAAACCCGCCGAAAATGTAAGTGACTAATATAACCTTTTGTAGTTGGAAACCATCAATAGCGAGGCGGGCTACGCCTCGCTTTTTGTTTAGGCAGGAAAAATGGCGAAGAAAATTGACCAGGCCCAGGTGAAAAAGGTTGCCATGTTATCTCGCCTGGAATTGACCGAGGCGGAAGTCGCCGAATTTACCGGCCAGTTGAGCGCTATCCTTGACTACGTGGAAAAAATGAACGAGTTGGACACCACTGGCGTTGAACCCCTGGCACACTGTTTGCCAATCAGTAATGTTCTTCGCGAAGATTCGGTCAAAGAATCACTCGGAACCGAAAAGACACTGGCAAATGCACCCCAGCGAGACGAAGAATTTTTCAAAGTGCCGAAAATACTGGATGATACATCCGGTGCATAAAAGTCGCTCTAAAACAAATTCGGAGGTATTTAACAATGAAAGTAATTCGCTTAGTGTGTTTTGTATTTATAGGTATGTTTTTGGTAAGTTGTGGACAAACGGGGAAAATTAAGATGACATCCAATCCAGTTCCGGCGCCGGGTCAGCATCCACAGGTGTTTGAAAAGACGATTACGAAGAATTTAAGCTGTGAATACTTGCTGTTTTTACCGGAATCCTATAGCAAAAATAAACAGGACTGGCCTTTGATCCTGTTTCTGCACGGTGCCGGTGAACGCGGCAGCGATTTAAACAAGGTAAAGGTGCACGGCCCGCCTAAGATAGTGGAAAAACAAAAAGATTTTCCATTCATTGTCGTGTCCCCCCAGTGTCCCGAAGACGACTGGTGGACAGATAAAGTTGAGGTGCTGATCAACCTGCTGGATGATATCGTGGCCAGGTATAATGTAGACACTGAGCGAATTTATCTGACGGGTCTCAGTATGGGTGGTTACGGCTCCTGGGCTTTGGCGGCTGAGTATCCCAAGCGTTTTGCCGCCGTCGCGCCTATTTGTGGAGGTGGTAATCACATCATGGCATTCAGGCTGAAAGATGTTCCCGTTTGGGCCTTCCACGGGGCAAAAGATAATGTTGTCCCATTAAAACAATCTGAAGAAATGGTCAATGCGATTAAGGCCCGTGGCGGAGATGCCAAATTGACTGTTTATCCTGATGCCGGCCATGACTCCTGGACGGAAACGTACAAGAACAAGGAACTCTATGAATGGTTTCTTACGCACCGCAAAGCCACTGACACGAAATGACAGGTGATTTTCGGCGATGGAAAATCTGAGTGCCATACAATTGCGCGACAAGATAGCTGCCGGGCAAATAAGCAGCGTTGCAGCAACCGAGGCGATTTTTAAGAATATAGAGGAGCGGGAGCCGGTCATTGGGGCCTATGTCAGCACTTACCGTGACAGCGCGCTGGGAAAGGCGGCAGAAGTTGATAAGCGGATGGCCGCCGGTGAGCCGACAGGGGAGTTGGCGGGCGTACCGGTTGCGGTGAAAGATAATATGTGCACTATTTTCGGGGCTACAACCTGCGCTTCGAAGATATTAGACAATTTCCACGCACCTTACAACGCCACGGCTGTTGAAAAACTCATCTCTGCTGATGCGGTAATAGTGGGCAAGACGAATATGGATGAGTTTGCGATGGGTTCGAGCACGGAAAATTCCGGCTTGAAGCAGACTGTAAATCCATGGGACCATACACGGGTGCCTGGCGGAAGCAGCGGAGGTTCGGCGGCCGCGGTGGCGGGGGGGCTATGCTTTGCAGCGATTGGATCGGATACGGGCGGCTCAATTCGTCAGCCTGCCAGTTTCTGCGGAGTAGTGGGGCTAAAGCCAACGTACGGCAGGATTTCACGATTTGGACTTGTGGCGTACGGTTCGAGCTTAGACCAAATCGGGCCAATAACCCGCACAGTAGCAGACTCGGCGTTAATGATGAATGTTATAGCAGGCCACGACTCCGCAGATAGCACCAGTGTCGACGAAGCGTATGCTCCTGTGTGTAACTATCTTAAAAAACTTGACGAGCCGATAGAGAGACTAAAAATAGCAATTGTTCCGGAATTTAATGCCGGAGCCGACCAGCAGGTTCAAAAAGCCCTGGCTGATGCCATAGATATTTATAAAAAGCTTGGGGCCGAGGTAATAGAAATAACGATGCCTCATCTGGATTATGCAATTGCCGCTTACTATGTGATTGCTACCGCTGAGGCATCGAGTAATCTGGCCCGATACGATGGTGTACATTACGGCCACCGCAGCGAAAAAGCGGCAGACTATGTCGAAGTCTATTCCAAGTCCCGTGCCGAGGCATTCGGCAAAGAAGTCAAAAGACGAATAATGCTCGGAACGTATACGCTGTCCAGCGGCTATTATGACGCTTATTATTTGAAAGCACTCAAGGTCAGAAACTTGATACGAAGTGATTTTACCAATGCATTTGAAAAATGTGAGGCCATTTTAATGCCGGTTTCACCCACAACCGCCTTCAAAATTGGCGAAAAGGTCAACGACCCGCTGACGATGTATCTCTCTGATATTTATACCATAGCTGCTAACCTGGCAGGTATTCCGGGTATCAGTATTCCGTGTGGATTTGACAAAAGCAATTTGCCGATTGGCCTGCAAATTCTGTCACCGGCTTTTACCGAAGACAAACTCCTTCGAATAGCAAGAATGTTTGAAATGCAAACCGACTGGCATACAAGAAAACCAATCGTTAATAATTGAGAGCGGAAATGAGCAGTGAACTACAGTACAAAGTTATAGTGGGATTGGAGATACACGTACACCTTTGTACCAAGAGCAAGATGTTTTGCAGCTGCGCGGTGGAGTTTGGCCAAAAGCCTAACAGCAGGGTATGTCCGGTTTGCCTCGGTATGCCTGGCGTCCTTCCGGTGATGAACAAACAGGCATTGGAATATGCAGTTCTGGCGGCATTAGCCCTTAATTGCGAAATAGCCAGGTTTACCAAGTGGGATAGAAAGAGCTATTACTATCCTGATTTGCCGAAGAATTACCAGATAAGCCAGTACGATTTGCCGCTCAGTACTAACGGCTTTATCGAAATACCGCTTAAACAGGGGCAAGCCAAAAGAATCAGAATAATCAGGGCGCACCTTGAAGAAGACGCAGGCAAAAATCTACACCCGGCTGGAAATATTTCACAGGTTGACTTGAACAGGACAGGAACACCATTGCTGGAGATTGTTACCGAGCCGGATATGAACAGTGCCGCTGAAGTAAGGGCTTTGGCGGTGGAATTGCAGCGAATGGTCAGATACCTGGGCGTTTCCGAAGCTGATATGCAGAAAGGCCACATGCGTTTTGAGCCGAACATCAATCTTGTCATCACCAAAGACGGACAGGAATATAAAACGCCTATAGTTGAGGTCAAGAACCTGAACAGCTTTCGCGCATTGGGAAAAAGCATCGACTATGAGATACAAAGGCAGCTTGACGAATTCCTTCGAACCGGCAAAACAATGGAAACCGGCGGTAAATCCACACGTGGTTGGGATGATGAAAGAGAGGTAACCGTCCTCCAGAGAGAAAAGGAAGAGGCCCACGATTACAGATACTTTCCCGACCCCGACCTTGTTCCGGTTGAATTTACGAACGAATGGCTCGACGATATAAGGTCCGGCCTGTGCGAACTGCCGATTAAAAGACAAATTCGTTATGTCAATGAATACAAATTAAGCGATTACGATGCAGGGGTCTTAACCGCCGATCGCTCAACAGCCGAGTTTTTTGAAGGCGCCGTTGCCGCTGGTGGAAATCCTAAAAGAGTTTGCAACTTGCTAACACAAACCGGCCTCAAAATTGCAAATGAAAAAGGATGCAGCGTGGGTGATTTGGGTATTACACCCAGGGAATTTGCACAGATAGCAGAAGATGTCGACAATGGTCTAATCAGTGCCACCGGAGCGAATAAGGCGATAGAACTGAAGACACAAAACACGGACAAATCCTTCGACATAATTTACAAAGAAAATAACTTGATTCAGAAAAGCGATGCCGGCGAGTTGGAGACAATAGTTGACAAGATACTTGCGGAAAATCCCAAAGCGGTTGATGATGTGAAAAATGGCGGCAAAAAAAGTAAAAAAGCCCTGGGTTTTCTGCTGGGACAAGTCATGCAAAAAACAAAAGGACAGGCCAATCCAAAAATCGTTTCCCAAATCCTCGCCAAAAAACTCGGGTGAGGGACTCATGAGATAAAGGTGAAAAAGATGAAAATAGAAAAAAGCAACAACGTCAGTAAATGTTCAGTAGAGATTGAGGGTGCCAAAGATGTCGAAGTAAGATGGCTCATTTCCAAGGATGACGGGGCGGAAAATTTTGCAATGCGGATGTTTGAATTGCAGCCCGGCGGCCATACACCGCTGCATACACACCTGCATGAACATGAAGTATTTGTGCTTGAGGGCCAGGGCGCTTTTGTTTATGAGGGCCAGGAACATCAGTTTGGACCCGAACACGTTATATTTGTGCCCGGCAACAAAGAACACCAATTCAAAAATACGGGTGACTCTATTTTGCGAATGCTCTGCCTTATTCCTGCATCAGCCGTATAGGTTCACAACCGGAAAGGATTCCGCTCAGGAAATTTGGTTGACTTTCTGAGCAAAGCTCCTACACTGGGTACATTTGACATACGGCTCGCAACAAAAGAACTGATTGATTAGTTAGCCTGCAGGAGGCAGACAATGCGCGATTCCAAATCGAGCGAAAAAAAGCCCGTTCAAGAAATTCAAACGCCGCGCCAGCGCAAACCAAAATTAGAGCGAGTCAACTGTGATACAATCGAGCGTAAGCGGTCCGAGGAGAAACTCTTGAGCGAGAGGAACAAGCTGTGGAGTGTCTTTGAGGCAATGGAAGACGGCGTGTATATCGTTAATCAGCAACACGATATTCAGTACGTCAATCCCGTCATTAAAAAAGACTTCGGCCCGTGGCAAGGCTGCAAATGTTATCAATACTTCCACGACAGGAAAAAACCCTGCCCCTGGTGCAAGAACGAGCAAGTCTTTGCAGGCAAAACCGTCCGCTGGGAATGGTATTCCTTCAAAAACCGCAAGACTTATGACCTTATTGACACACCTCTGAAAAACCCCGATGGCAGCTTATCAAAATTGGAGATATTCCGCGATATCACTGAACGTAAGAAGATGGAGGAGCAATTAGAACAGTCCAGGGAATTCCTTGCCAATACAATCAATGCTCTCGATGACACTTTTTTCGTAAAGGATGAAGAACACAAATGGACAATATTAAACGATGCTGCCTGTGAGGCAATAGGACGCCCCAGAGAAGAACTTATCGGGAAAAGTGATTATGACCTTTTCCCCAAGGAACAGGCAGATGTATTCCGGGAGAAAGACAACCTTGTATTTGAAACCGGCAAAACAAGCATAAATGAAGAAGAAGTTACATGGCAGGGAAAATTACATACGATTTCAACCAAAAAATCACTATTCAAAGATTCCATAACCGGAAAAAGATTCATTGTGGGCACCGCCAGAGACATTACAGAACGCAGGCAAATGGAGAAAACGCTGCGGGAGTCGGAACAAAAATATCGAGCATTAGTCGAGCAGTCGTCATACGGCATTGTCATCCTTCAGGACTACAGGATTGTCTTTGCCAACAAAGCGGCAGCCGAAATCCCCGGACTCACAATGGAGAAGCTGCAAAGTCTTTCGCTCGAAGACATGATGGCATTTGTTCCCCCTGAGGACCGAGCGGCCACACTGGAGCGGCTTAAGAACCGTTTCGCCCGAAAGAATGAACCGGGAAATTACGAATTACGGCTTGTGCGCAGAAATGGAGAAGAGTTCTGGCTGAATCTGTTTTTTAGTAATATTGAATACCAGGGCAAATTTGCAATTCAATTGGCCTTCGTTGACATCACCGACCAAAAGCGAATGGAGGAGGCACTGCGCCGGTCGGAGATACAGTTCAGGGAGATCTTTGAGAATACTCCCGTAGGTGTCTATCGAACTACACCTGATGGACGGGTTCTGATGGCCAATCCTGCTCTCGTTCATATGTTGGGATTTTCATCGTTCGAAGAACTCAGTCAGCGGAATCTTGAAGAAGAAGGATTTGAGCCTCAGTATCGACGCTCGATATTCAGAGAAGAAATTGAGCGTAAGGGCCGGATTGTTAGCTGGGAGTCGATATGGACAACGCAGGATGGAAAGAATCTACATGTGATTGAAAATGCACGAATCGTGAGGGATGAAGACGGCAGGATACTCTACTATGAGGGTACCGCCGAAAATATTACCGAACGCAAAAAGGCAGAGGAGGCGTTGACAGAGTCCGAAGAGAAGTTCAGAAACCTTTCGGAACAGTCGCCAAACATGATTTTTATTAACAAGAGAGGGAGAGTCGTGTATGCAAACAAAAAATGCGAAGAGGTTATGGGGTATAAAAGAGAGGAATTCTACCATCCGGATTTCGACTTTATGACTTTAATCGCACCGGAATTCAGGCAGTTCATAAACACAAACCTCAGCAGGCATATAAAAGGCGAGGAGATTAAGCCTTACGAATATGGGCTTATCACTAAAAATGGCGAAAAATTAGACGCAATCATCACAACGAGATTGATGAAATACGACGGAGAAAATTCAATCCTTGGAACGATAACCGACATCACCGAGCGCAAGCAGACAGAGGAAAAACTAAGAGTAAGGGAGCAAACATTGCGAGCTTTCCTGAATGCTCCCACCGAATCTGCCATACTTGTAGATACGGAAGGTACGATTCTGGAGATCAACAGGATTGCCGCACAAAGACTTGGCAAAAGTGCAGAGGAACTCATTGGCATGGGCATATATGATTATCTCCCCGCCGATATCGCAGAAAGCAGAAAAGCCAGGGGTGTTGAGGTGATCCGCTCCGGCAAGCCTCTTCGCTTTCAGGATGAGCGAGCGGGTCGCTATTATGACAATAACATCTACCCTGTATTTGACGATGAAGGAAAAGTTAGCGCATTCGGTGTTTTTTCAGGGGACATCACCGAGAACAAGCAGGCACAAGAGGCATTAAAAGAGTCAGAGGAGAAATACAGAGCGATTGTCGAACGGGCTACTGATAGTATAGTAACGGTTGACTTAAAGGGTATCATTACATCATGCAATACTGCTCTTTTAGAACAGACTGGATATTCTGAGCAGGACTTTGTTGGCAGGCACTTTACAAAGAATCCGACCATGCGGACAAAGGATATTCCAAAATATCTGAAAATTTTCATGTCGCTTGTGGCAGGAAAGGTCCCAGGGCCTTTAGAACTTGTTGGTATTTATAAGGATGGATCTGAGCACTTGGGCGAGGTTCATATTAGCATAATCAGAAAGAGGGGCAAAATCATAGGCTTTCAGGCCATGACCAGAGACATCACCGAACGCAAGCAGGCAGAAGAAAAACTTCGTGAGTATCAGGAGCAGCTTAAGTCTTTAGCTTCGGAATTGACTTTGGCCGAGGAGCGGGAAAGGCACCGCATTGCAACAGAGCTGCACGACGAAATCAGCCAGTCGCTGTTCATCTCGAAGATGAAACTGGAAGAGATTCAGAAATCCGGGTCCGGTAAAACATTTGATGATACGTTGGACGAAATCAATAACTCTCTCGGTCGGATCATTGCGGCCATGCGGTCACTGACATTTGACCTCAGCTCACCCATACTGTATGAGTTTGGTTTTGAGGAAGCCGTAGCTGAATGGCTTAATGAACAAGTCGAAAAAAAGCATGGTATTGCAACTGAGTTTGAAGATGATGGATTGCCCAAGCCGCTGGATGATGATATTCGAGTTATTTTGTTCCGTAATGTTCGAGAACTGCTCATCAACGTTGTTAAGCATGCGAGGGCAAAAAAGATAAAAGTCTCTATTCAAAAAGTCGGCAGCCGAATACGCGTTAGTGTTGAGGACGATGGAGTGGGATTCGACTCTACAAAGGCAGAGTCATTAATAATCAGCAAAGAGGCATTTGGGCTTTTCAGTATTCGAGAACGATTGGAACACCTGGGGGGAAATCTCGAGATCATGTCTTCACCCGGTTGCGGGTGCAGAGTTACGATTACATCACCATTAAGTCGAGAGGAGATTAGCAAGGACAAACAAGCATGAATATAAGAATCTTGTTGGCTGATGACCACCAAATGGTGCGTGAGGGCCTGCGTTCCCTGCTTGAGAAGGAAAGTGATTTTCAAGTAATCGGTGAAGCTGAAGAAGGGCGACAAGCCGTCCACCTTGTACGGAAACTGCAGCCGGATGTGGTCGTTATGGACATAACGATGCCAAACCTGAACGGAGTAGAAGCTACACGGCAGATTATTAGTGAGTTTCCACATATAAAGATAATTGCCTTATCCATGCATTTCAGCAGGATTTTCGTACTCAATATGCTTAAAGCCGGAGCATTAGGCTACATTTTGAAGGGAGACTCATCTGAACAACTTATCGAGAGTGTAAGAACAGTATCGGGAGGAGGCGCTTATTTTAGCCCGATAGCAGCCAAGACTGTAACTGAAGTGTTGGCAAATCCCTTGCCAAACTCGCCCCTGGATATTCTGACTCCGAGAGAACGCGAGGTGTTTCAACTTATATGCGAAGGTAAAAACACAAAACAAATGGCTTTAGAGCTTCACGTTAGTACCAAAACCATCGAGGCAAACCGGCGCAAGATAATGGAAAAACTGGATGCTTTCAGTATACCTAAGCTCGTAATAATAGCAATCGAGAACGGAGTAATCTCCCTCGATGGGTGAGAGATGGACGGATACCAATTTCTAACGGCTGTGAAAAAAGCTTCGTTATATTCATATCAACTATCGTTATTATAATTTCCAGGCGAAATTTCCATATATCTTTACCCAATGCTTAGAATCTATCAAGATGTTCACTTCGGTCGGTGCGGTGTCCGCCTTGTCATGGTCCGAGAACAACAAACTTGGTAGCATCAAAAACAAACCTTTTTTGTCCTATTGTAGGAAAAACGAAGCACAATAATAGGAATATCCTATATGCTGTTGCCAGCAATTTAGCCGAAATCTCAATTAATATGCGATAAAACCAGTATTATCTGTAAACCAAAATGCTGGCTGTTCTTATATCGACAAAAAGGTAATTAGCGGAGGGAGAGGATGGTTTTGAGATTGCTGCCTGTGGATTGGCGCTTTCGCCATTCCTGGATTGTTGACGGTCAGCAATATTGTCAATCTGGATCGCCGAGGTTTAATGTGAGCGGTTGTCAAAGTAGGTTGTTAATAACTTTAACAATCGTGGGGAAGTTCCTATGAAAATAGCAGTGTACATTAGCACCACAAGGAGATGAGCAGGATGGTCAGTCTGGAACAAGAAGAGCTTGTCAATATTTCAAAAAAGGAAGTTCTTCTTAACACAGCACTGGCTGAGATGATTAAAATCAGTCCTTACTATGCCGAGCTTATATGCAGGTCGTTGAGTAAAGATGAATACATTGTTATAGATATTGATGGAAAGTGCGAAATTACACCAAAAGGAAAAAAATTTCTAAATGGAAATAACACAAGAACATAAAGGCCATATCGAGAAAATCATCAACGAAATGGAATGCCCGAAGGATTTCATATGCCTTGAACCGGGCTTCGAACATCTCGATAAGATAAAGCTTATTGCCGAGGGTGAAAGGATTGAGTGTTTAGGGGAAAAAGGACTAAGATGTAAGTATGCATTGTGTTACAGGATGCTGACGATTTGTCAATGTCCTCTTCTCAACTATATTGCCAAGAACTTTAACATGTGAGAATCACTGACGCTGTTATTTCTCACTTCTATTTCAGTGATGTATAAGAAGCAGAAACATTACAGTTTCTTATTCTGTCCCTGAATCTTGGCAAATACGGCTGAGTTTTGTTTTATCCTTCTTTTATTTTATCCTGTAATTCCTGTCTAAAATGCGGAGATAGTATTGTCACTTTCCAATGGTTGTGTTATAATATTAAGGTTAAATTGCTATTACCAAACCTGAGAGTTAGTTACTCGGGATAATCCCGGTTAGTATTAGAAAAAACGTCAAAATCGCTCGGAAATTGTAAGGAGAACCTATGAAAGACGATAAAATATCGAGAAGAACTTTTATTCGCAATACTTCTCTGACCGCAGCGGGTGCAATTGTCGGTGCACTTTCCAGCAGGAGCCAGGGCTTGAGTGCGAGCACCGAGTCGGCCATCAGGAAAACCCCCAGCTATAATCCTGATATGGAGTATCGGCGTCTGGGAAAGACCGGGCTTTGGGTCTCTGTCGTGTGCCTTGGCGGACACTGGAAACGGGTCAACGTGATGAAACAGGACTTCGACAAAAACCGTCGCGAAGTCGTCAGCCGGTGCATCGACGTCGGCATTAATCACATCGATGCCTGCTG
>JBARPZ010000189.1:0-4433 GCA_049643445.1 Sedimentisphaerales bacterium | reverse complement strand
TGAATCAGGAATGTTATGTCGACCCGGAAACCAAGCTTCCCATCGGTATAGGCGGTTCTCAGATCAGCTATGAAACTCCACCTGAAGGTACGTTTGATATTGTCATTGGCACCGGTGTGGTATTAGTAGACAAGCGGCCGGGAGCAGAGCCGACGGAAGAACCAGAGTGGTTAGCTGAAACATTAGATAAAGACAAAATTGCCAACACACTCTTCAAGAGTGCCCGATACGCATTAGCCGAAGGAAAATATGAAGAGGCCGCCGAGCTGTTCGCCAGGGTGATCGAAGTTCAAGGCGGTCGTAACTGGGCGTGGTTTTGGTTAGGCAAGGCCCATTATGAACTGGGCGAATATGATACGGCAATCTACGAGTTCACAAAAGTCATTGACATGGGCGCTAAGCATGAATCAGTACTGCACTACTGCCATCTGGCACGGGGACAGGCGTATGCAGCAAAAGGCATGAAAGATATGGCGCGGCAGGATTTGAAGTCAGCATTGCCGCTGATGATCGAGACACTGCGCAACATAGAAGGTGCAACGATGTTCGACTACGCCGATGACCCGCTGTACAGAAGCCTTCCCCAAGAGCAGAGACCAAACGCGCAACAAAGTCTTGCGATGATGATTAACCGCCTGCGAATCATAACAGGTCAAAACTTCGGCTATGACCCCGATGGAAGTGCCGAAGAGAACGAGCGGGCGATAGCAGCATGGGAAGAATGGTTGAAGAACTCCGGCAAAATTGAATTTACCCCGGATGCCGAACTTGTTCCCGTTCCAACGGCGGTTGAGCAGATAGAGGAGTAAATTTTAGGTAGAGATGAATATGGAAGTATAATATCAAAAAAGGCCGGCTGTTTGGACCGGCCTTTTCTGGTTTGAAAACGGCGATTTCAGTAAGTTTTACACAAATTTTACAAAAAAGCTTGTAACTTTTCGGGTTCTATTACGTCTATATAAGTGTAGAAGCAGGAGTTCGAGGCCGCCCTCACACGGTAGTTTTGTAAAAGGAACTGTCCTGTCAGTGTGGGTGGTACTTGGGATCCTGTATGATACTCCTTCAATTGGCCGATCCGTTTGGGTCGGCCTTTTTTTCTGGAGTGAAACCCAGAATCGCCGCTTTTACATAATTTTATACAAATTTTACAGAAAATTTTGTGACTTTGTGGGTTCTTTTATGCCTACTATTGATAGAAGCAGGAGTCCGAAGTCACCCTCGCGGGGTAGTGTGGGGATAAAGAGCCCTGTGAGTGTAAGTGGTTTTTGAATTCCTGCATGATACTCCTTCAATTGGCCGATCCTGTTGGGTCGGCCTTTTTGTCCCGGAGGAGAACCCGGAATCGCCATTTTTACATAGTTTTACAGAACTTTTACTAAAAACTAGGTAACTTTTCAGGCTGTTTCGCGTCTATATATGTAGGAAGAGTTCTCTGCCTGTATCAAAATGGCACCGCTGCTTCATTGCAGCGATGCAGAACGGTGGTGTCAGTGTCCCCTTGTTTGCTGTCGCAGACGGCAAAGGGGCTTTTGGTGCGGGATAATATCTTGTGTTATCACCCTCCTCCGAAAGGCCGATACCTCTCAGGTCGGCCTTTTTTTATTGACCTGGTTTGAGAAGCAGTGAAAAAGTCTCCAAGGGTCTTGATTGTCCGCCGGCTGGAGATTATCATATTTGATAATGAGAATTCCGCTAACGAAATACGGTTGGCCGCAGGTAGTCGTTTTTCCAGTGATTGTGCTTGCAGTAATGATTTTTTTTCCGCTGGCTGGTTCCGCCTGGGGCGGATTGCCACCGTGGGCTATACTTTTGGTAGAAGCCCTTCTGGCAGTTGTTTTGATATGGGTTTTGGCATTCTTCCGTGATCCTTACCGAAAACCGCCTTCGGATAAAAATCTGCTGTTGGCACCGGCTGATGGCAGGATAACTGATATTGAGATTGTAGAGGAAGATAACTTTATTGGCGGGGCTGCGCTGCGTATCGGAATATTTTTGAGTATTTTCAGTACCCACATTAATCGCGCCCCGTGTAACGTAAAAGTCGAGAAAATCACCTATAGAAAAGGCAGATACAAAAATGCCGCAAATCCACAGTCCGGGCGGGTTAATGAGTCCAACAATCTGGATTTAGTCAGGACTGACGGCCCGCAACAGCGGTTGATTGTTCGGCAAATCAGTGGGGCAATCGCCCGGCGAATTGTCTGCAAAGTAAGCGAAGGCCAGGTTTTGACTGGCGGTGAGAAATTCGGGATGATAAAATTCGGCTCAAGGACGGAATTGTATGTGCCTTCCTGTGAAAACGCAAAGTGCCTGGTCCGGATAGGTGATAAAGTCAAAGCGGGCCTGACACCTCTTGTAAGGTATGAGTTATGCCCAGATTAAAAACCGAAGCTGCCAAAGAGAGTTTGTTGCGGCGTGTGCGAAAGCAAAGGCTGAAGTACGTCACGGTCCTGCCCTCGCTAATAACAATTCTCAACGGTGTATGTGGTTTTGTAGCCATTATTTTTGCCAGCAGAGGCGCATTTGCAATGGCCGGCTATATGGTCCTGCTGGCAATGATTGCCGATATGCTCGACGGAAGGCTCGCGCGAATGAGCAAGAGCACATCAAGCTTCGGAGGCCAGCTCGACAGTCTCTGCGATATTATCAGCTTCGGTGTGGCGCCGGCTTTCCTGATGTTGGAAGTTTTACAGGAGTACAAATTAACCGGCTTTGCCCAACCCAACATCACTTTTGCAAATTTCCTGCAGCGTTTCATCTGGCTGGCAGCGGCGGCGTATATAAGTTGCGCAGCCATTCGATTGGCCAGGTTTAATGTGGAAAATGAGGAGGACGAGTCTGCACATATGAGTTTTATTGGCCTGCCGACTCCCGCTGCTGCAGGGGTGGTAGTTAGCCTGATAATATTCCATCAGGAAATAATATTTCCGGAGCTCTCAGGCGGTGACACTCCGGCGTATCTTGGCTTCTGTGAAAGCGCTATTATTTATGCCCTGCCATTTTTGGTTCTGGGAGTGGCCGTATTGATGGTTAGCAGGATTCGATATCCGCATATTCTGAATCAGTATATAAAGGGCAAAAAACCTTTTGCACATCTTATATGGCTTCTGTTGGGTCTTGGCGTGGTTGTTTGGAACATACAGGTAGCTTTAGCATTGATTTTCTGTGGTTTTGCAGCAAGCAGCTTCGTGAAATGGTTTTATTACAAGGTAATCCGTAAGGGGGAACCCATTTTGTCCACCCTTGAACAGGTCACAGAAGGGGAATCTGAAAAGTAGTCTCATCCCGGTGACGGAAACTTATCCGGCCGGGTGTGGAGTGGGATGCGAGATACAAATCGCGTTGTTTGCTTCTATTTACACAGTGCGTATCTACCGGGCTTGTGAAATGCCCATTTTCACGTTTGGGGCACCCTTCATTTCCTGCTGCTTGGCGCCGGATTGGTTTATCTGGAAATAGTGCTCGACAACATTGCACAGTCGCTGCAGGACCTGCCTGCCCTCCGGGCTTGCCTCCAATCCGACAAGTTGTATACCAAGGCAGATATTTTTGTCGTCTGCTGTTGGCAGGATATTTCTAATCTGGGCATCGAGTATCAACGGTTTTTCATAAGGCATAGGCGTAAACGTGAGCCCGATAAACTGGCCTTTCCTGAGGTCCGGTTTTTGTGCTGTGTCGAGTGCAAGCTGTGCGCCTCCGGCGGAAATATCAGCGAGCCTGCCCTTGTAATAATCCTGCCGCCTCTTATCGTTGTTTGTTTCGTCGCTGTTGTCTCGCTGCTTGTCCCGGTCAAGGAGTATGGCTTCGGGGGCACGCTTGAGTCCACGATGCCACAGTAGAACGTTTACTTTCAGCGATTTGGGCACGTCAACACGAAAATAGCTTCTTCTCTGGACTATCTCTATTCGGTCCGGGACCGCAAGCACTATCGTTGGGCTCTGCCCCTGGGGGTTTGGACCTTCTGAAAGCTCAAGATCTACGACGGTTGTGTCAAAAACAAACTTGCCGTATCCGTACTTGAGTGATATGCCGACCGGCTGGTTAGTGTGTATATTTATCGGATGTGGTTTTTCCTTTGGCCAGATCTCAATATTCAGTTTATTGGCCCCAAGATTTGTTAGTAGTACCTTCGTAACATGCCATTTATTCTTAGACAGATAGGACATAATGGCTGGTACTTTTTCTTCAATCGCAGTTTCTAAAATTTCCCTCGGCTCGGCCCCGCGCAGCATCATTATTTCGTTCATATTGACCCCCAAATTTCCTTTCAGAAACGAACCCTCCATGCTTTAAGGCGTTTATCGCCTATGGATATGCTGTTCGTATTTAAAATATATGAATAATTCAGCAATAAGCAAAATGCCTGTTGCATGAAATTTGGGCCCTTGTTCTGCATACTTTAGCCGGGTTGCAAAGCAGGGTTCCTCCCTGGG
>JBARPZ010000188.1:0-2726 GCA_049643445.1 Sedimentisphaerales bacterium | reverse complement strand
TCCTCGGCCGGAGACGGAGTTACTTGTCGAACGTGCCATTGAATTTTTAAGAACTCGCACCGGCCCGCAATTCGTCTGCGATTTATGCACCGGCTGCGGCTGCATCGCCGTCGCAATCGCAAAAAATTTCCCCACAGCCACAATAATCGCAACGGATATCTGCGATGCCGCCCTGAATGTCGCAGCCAAAAACATCCAAAAGCTCAAGTTAAAAGACCGAATCACGCTGTTACACGGCGATTTATTCGAGCCTATTGTCCCGCAATTGGACGTCGAAAAATTTGATTTGATTGTGTGTAATCCACCTTATGTAAGTGCCTCTGAATTTGAAAAGCTCGATAAAAGCGTAAAAGATTATGAGCCGAGGTTGGCCCTGTTTGCCGGAGTGGATGGCTTGGATGTATACCGCAGAATTATTGATAAAGCTGACCGGTTCCTAAAGCCGGACGGCACGCTGATATTAGAGATAGGATACGCACAAGGCCCGGCGATTAAAAAACTGCTCGAACAAACCGGAGTTTTCGCTGAAATCAAAATCGAAAAGGATTTCAACGACAACGACCGTATTGTAACCGCGTTAAGGACGTCATCATGATTTGGCCTATGATTCGTCTTTCTTTTGCTTTTGCAGCTGCTCTTGTGTCTGCTTTAGCTCATCGGTAAGTTCGGCCATCTTCTGATGAAGTTTCTGCCTCTCCTGGCTTCCTTTCGTAACATATACAATCACCAAAACAATCAAGGCAACTGGAACGGCCAATACAAATAAAATAATAATGAGTAATTCAAGTGGCCCCGGAGTCCAAAAAGCTAATGTATCACTTATCATTTCATTTTCCTTTCCGCCGCGGCGCATTTGTCCGCGAGGCAATCAATAAGATAAGCAAGTGTTAATTTTATATCCGCCGAGTTTTTCTCGCCCGGCCAGTTCGCCAAGCTCGATAAGAAATGTTATCCCCACAATTTCACCCCCTATCTTTTCGATGAGCTTACAGGCCGCGGCCATTGTCCCGCCCGTTGCCAGTAAATCGTCAAGCATCAATACCTTCGCTCCCTGACTTATGGCATCGCTGTGCACTTGTAAAGTATCGGTGCCGTATTCCAAATCGTAGGTGATGCTTTCGGTTTTGAAGGGCAGCTTGCCTTCCTTGCGAATAGGTACAAAACCGGCCCCGAGCCTCTCTGCTACAGACGCACCGAATATAAAGCCTCTCGCTTCCACCGCAGCGACATATTCGACACCGGTGTTTGTAAAACCGGCGCACAAAGCATCTACTGCTGCCGCAAACGCCTTCGGGTCAGCTAACAAGGGCGTGATATCTCGAAACAAAATCCCTTTTTTCGGCCAGTCCGGTATGCTGCGAATATATCTTTGAAGCTCGATTCCTTCGGCTGTCATTTATTGGGTCTCCATAGTGTTTTATCCAAAGTACTATTCTGAGCAAGCGGATTCTTCAGGTTTCGCTATCTATTGTTAGTATATCCCCGGTGAAATGCAAGTTTTATTGAAGTTTTATTGATATGCTGACCGGCGTTACTCTTCGTTCATATATTCATAGAGCTTTGTAAGTGCGCCGCGTAGAATCTGGCGAATCCTTTCTCTGGTCAGGTCCAACTTTTTGCCGATTTCCCTCAGTGGCATCGGACTCTTTCCATCCAGGCCGTAATGCATCCTCAGGATAGCGGCTTCTCTCGGTTCGATTTTGTCGAGCAGCTTCAAAACCGTTGCTTTTTCTTCATCCGCAACCAATGCATCCTCCGGCTGGCCGGTACGTTGGTCCTCCAATGCCGTATCGTGCATTTGTTCTTCGCCCGAATCATCGGTCTCGAAGCTATCAGTCGGAGAGCTAAGAATCTTGACGATTCGATGTATGATTTTTGCCTTCCGCAGCGTCAGTTTCATTATATCAGCCATCTCTTCGATGTCCGGCGTTTTGCCAAGCCGGTTTTCCAGTTCTGTCGACGTGTGCCGCCAGTGGTTTATCAATGTAACCATATAGGTTGGAATATGCACCGGCTGAACGTTTTCCAGCAGTGCACGTTTGATACTTTGTTTTATCCACCACGCCGCGTACGTGCTGAACCGAGTGCCGCGGTAGGGGTCGAAGTAATCAACTGCTCTTAGAAGACCGAGATTACCCTCTTCAATCAAGTCGCCAAGGCTCATCCCTCGGTTTCCATACTTCTTTGCGATATTAACAACCAGCCTGAGATTGCTTCGTACCAATTGGTCCCTGGCACACGGGTCGTTTTCTTCGATAATAAGTTTACCTAAAGAATGTTCATCTTCCATCGTCAGCAGAGAAGCTTCGTCTATTTCTTTTAGATATTCTTTTATGGTTGCGTCAAATGCTATAGCTGCCTCCCGCCCAGCCGAAGTTCTTTTGACTTCAGCCGTATGGGCAAATTGACCGTATATTTCTTATGGGCGATTGGGCCCTCACTCACAACGAATCTATGTGATATATCGGTCAAATATGCATAGCGGTTTACATCACCCCGTTAGAAATGCGGGTTTTTTGTTGGATATGCTTAGCACCTTTGGAATTTCTAACGGGCCCCGTTAGAAATTTTCCTGTTTTCTGTGATATTATTGCCCCCTGAGATTTCTAACGGGGCGAGCCCACATAATTTGAATCCTGCCCCCATAGTCGCCCCCGTAATATGAAATATGCTCGGTGCACTATAAAAAACAACCGGGGCCTAAACCGATTATTTGGTTTAGGCCC
>JBARPZ010000187.1:0-26799 GCA_049643445.1 Sedimentisphaerales bacterium | reverse complement strand
GCAGTATAACAACGCCGTTGACAAGGCTGGAATGGGACTCTCAAATTGATGTCTTCTTTTCATATGCATGCTAAATATATTATTGGCTTTGATAATAGTTTTCTTCCAGTGCCTGTCTGGATGAGCCGCACAGCAATCCAATGAATGCTGCGAGTATGGCACTGGTTTCCACGCTCCAGAAAAAATCACCCGTCAACTCAAAAATCATATAGTTAATCAGCACTATGAAAGATGTTAAGAGCATCGTTCTCTGATATGGCCTTTTCTCTATATGAAGCGCTTTTATGCCTCGAATGAACAAAACCGCTAACATCGAAATGTAAACACTCAAACCTATTATTCCCATACGAAGAAGCATCATAATGTAGCCGTTATCGGTTGTTTGGTAGGTCGTTTTGCTTATGCCAACGCCAAAAACAATAGATTCTTTGGCTTCTCTTATACTTCTCTCCCACAATAAATACCTGGACGGCAAGAGTGAACCCATTGACTTCTCGTCGCCGATACCAAGAACTCCCTTTACTCTGGGATTCAGTGGTAAAGTATCAGCATATGTGCGAATAAATATCAATATACCGATCATCAACACCGTTAATAATACAACCGGTATAATTGCTTTGCCGCGAAGTGATAATAACAGCGAAATAACGGTTATCATGAAAAAGGCAATAAGTGCCGTTCTTGATGCTGTGGTCATTAGCACGGCTAAGCCCAAACTCACGAATGTGCCTGTTGCCAGCAGTCTTCTGAATCCCGTCATATTTATGGCAATTGCCAGTGTTACGGCTGCCAGCATGACTAAATACAGGCCGAACTGATTAGGATTACCAAAGGTTCCAACTACTCTTGCCCCTATTCCGGTTTCTTCGAGCCTCGTCCAGTCTATTGTATAAAAACGCTCCACTAATCCGGATACATACCAAAATCTAAATCGTTGAATAAACGCCAGTACAACCGACATTAATGAAATAATGATGATGCCCATTGAGAATTGTTTGACTTGCCTTTCGCCAAAATAAAACGAAGCTGCAATAGAGGCTATAAGGATCATGCGTATAAAGACGATCGGTTGATAAAGGTCTTTTATGAAGAATTGGTATCGGCCTACAGCTACGTTTATCATTGTCGAAAACAACAACAGAAATGTCAACGCCAACATGAACCAACTAAAAATGCGGTTACGGTACGAAAACACAAATCCCCCATAAAGCTGGTTCGACTTTATCCATCTGCTTATTACAAGCAGAATTATTATTATATCAGCCGAACGCATAGGTGGTAGCATCCCCATAGGTTTAGTCCGAGGACCGAAGATTAATGAAAACAATAACAAAAAAGCTAACCACCCATCATGCTTGCAAACGTTAACCAAACTGTCTTCTTCGTAGATGGCGTCCGGCTCCAGAAAACCTTCTTCCCTATATGCTGTCTCGGCTTCATAAAACATTTCTGTTTATCACCTTAATTGACAATAACGGGCTTCAACTTCCGAAAAATACCATAGCATAACATCTATTCTATTCTTACCTTGTAAATATGCGTTCCTAAAGGTTCGAAAGTGTCTGTAAAATAACCACCGGATAAATCTATTGTACGCTCTTTGCTTATAACGTGAATTTGCGAAGATTTGCTATTGACCGGGCAAGTATTTGACTATCAACTTTCCTAAACCCGCACCACCTATTGTCTTTGCTGACACCTTGTTCATGTCGTCTTCAATAATCACCTTTTCTGCTTTAGCTTTTGCTGTCTTATCGGTTGATTCACTTCGTCAAAGTTGTGACTAGTGTCTGTTATATGGCAGTATGGAGCAATAAGGCAATCGTTTCCTATTTGAACATTATCATAAGCCAGTATTATGCTCTATCTACCGATGGAAGTATTTGAACCGATACTCAAGAAGCCTGAGGGAAATGTGCCGAGGTAAACATCCTTGCCAAGCCGAACATAATCTTTTATCAAGACTTTAGAACCATCACCAACGTAAACATTCCCTTCAGCAATAAGTCTCTTTCCAAAAGTCACACCCATCAACCATAATTTTATCCTGAAAATATAAAAACACACCCATGCATTTAATCTGGAAAATACTGACTTGCTTGTATATTCTAAAAATTATACTTTGAAAGATACTCACAAATCCTTTAACTGTGGTTGTTCAAAAAAGCGCAAAATTTCACAATTTTTTGCAATTTATTACAATTTCTTTTCTTCCATTTTTTTGAACGTTTTAGCAAATTCCCAATCAAAAGTGAATCTCTGCTCTATCCAAAAAAGGCCAGAATCGTATCCACCACATAATCCTTCATTGTATCTGTCAGCTCTGGATAGACGGGTAATGCAAGAACCTCATTTGCCGCCTTTTCCGATTCCGGCATGTCCCCTTTTTTGTATCCGAGATAACTGAAACATTCCTGTAAGTGCGCCGGGATGGGGTAGTATACCTCACAGCCGACGTTATTGCCACGAAGATGCGCCATCAACTCATCTCGCCCAGGGACGCGAATTACGTATTGATTGAAGATACTTATACAATCGGGACTGATGTGCGGCGTTTGCACAACTGTTCCGGAAATTTTCTTGTCGTAGTTGGCGGCGTTACGCCTTCGCGCCTCCGACCAGTCGTCCAAATGCGGAAGCTTGACTAACAGTGCAGCAGCCTGGATTGGGTCAAGACGGAAATTGCCGCCGATGTATTTATGATAATATTTCGGCTTGCTGCCGTGATTGCGCATGATGAAAAGACGCTGATAAAGCTGCTCATCATTAGTAACAATCATGCCTCCGTCACCGATACCTCCAAGATTTTTGCTCGGGAAGAAACTGAAGCAGCCGGCCATTCCAATACTGCCTGCTTTCCGGCCTTTATAGGTGCTGGTTATTGACTGGGCTGCATCTTCAATCACGGTAAGGCCGTGCTTGTTCGCGATTTCCATAATCGGGTCCATGTCGGCCATCTGGCCAAACAAATGGACCGGCATAATCGCCTTGGTCTTTTTAGTAACAGCCGATTCTATAAGCTCCGGATTGATATTAAATGTCCTCGGCTCGATATCCACGAATATCGGCTTTGCGCCCGTCCGGGAAATACAGCCGACAGTAGCGAAAAACGTAAACGGCGTAGTAATAACCTCATCTCCCGCCCCTATATCCAGGCTCATCAAGCAATTCAGAATGGCATCCGTTCCGCTGGAAGCACCCACCGCGAACCTGCAATCGCTTATCGCCGCTATCTTCTCTTCTAATTCAGTTACCTTCGGACCGCCGATACACTGCTGCGATTCGAGCACTTCCGAAACAGCCGCCCAAACCTCATCTTTGATGGTCGCGTACTGTGCTTTCAAATCTAATAGAGGCACCTGCATATGTATTCTCCTAATCAACGTCAAAATAGTGGCTTATTTTCTCTTAAGGTCATCGTATGAAAATTTGCCAATGGCATCATCCGGCGGCAAGGGGGCCTCCTCATCCAAATCGAGGCATCTCACCACTCCCGGCTTCACTTCTTTATAACGATAGCCGCTCTCGGCGCATATCATAACCCCCTCTGAATCCGGCTCAGGCAAGCGGATACCGTGCCGGCTCATCCAACCGGCCTGTCGTGCCGGAATTCCCTGCATCAGCGCATAATCTGGAACATTCTTGGACAGAACTGCTCCGGCTGCTATAAAGCAATAACGCCCCAGCTCGATGCCGCAGACAATCGTTGCATTCGCTCCGACCGTTGAGCCCCGGCGGATGACCGTCTTCTCGTAAAGATTATGACGTACAATCTGGGAACGCGGATTCGTAATATTCGTCAAAACGCAGCTCGGCCCAAGAAAAACGTCATCCTCAATGATCGTGCCCGTGTAAATCGCAACGTTATTTTGAACCTTGACATTGCTGCCGATGACTACCCCGTTGGCAACAAGCACGTTTTGGCCGAATATGCACTTCTCCCCGATCTTGGCGTCTTTCATTACGTGCGAAAAATGCCATATCTTTGTACCCTTGCCGATCTCACATGGCTCGTCAACATACGCCGTCTCATGCACAAAATAATCCTTATCCTGGCTCATTAAATATCCTCCAGCTTAACGGGCTTTCCATTATTCTTTAATGACTGCTGGCCTGCCTCCAAAATCCGAACGACCCGCAAGCCGTCAATGCCGTCGCTGCGTATCGCTTTATTATCAAGGATGCTGTCTATAAAGTGGCTGCATTCCAAAGCAAGCGGCTCGCCGCCCGGTATCTTCGGAATCACAATGTCACCGAATCGCAGAGATATGACTTCCACGTATGATGTCGTTATGTCCTGCTTAATCGCTACGGCCTTGTCATACATCCGAACCTTCTCTGTGGCTTCCATATCATCGAATGTCACCATCTTCTCGGAGCCGACAACCGTTACCTTCCTGATTTTGTGAGGGTCAAGCCAGCTGCAGTGAATGTTGGCCATCTTGCCGTCCGTAAATTTAATCGTGGCGAAAACCACGTCTTCGATGTCCTTCTGCAGATAACACTGTCCCTGAGCAGCTACGGATTCGGGCTCGGAGCCAAGAAGATAACAGATTATGGAAATATCATGCGGCGCCAGCGACCACCAAGCGTTCTCATCTTTA
Source organism: Sedimentisphaerales bacterium (assembly GCA_049643445.1). Classification (GTDB taxonomy): domain Bacteria; phylum Planctomycetota; class Phycisphaerae; order Sedimentisphaerales; family Anaerobacaceae; genus CS2-K091. The sequence continues at coordinate 22,195 of JBARPZ010000187.1, read as the reverse complement.
CGAACGATACCTAAATTAACCCGCTGCGTGTACACATAGTAAGGTTGGCCAACCTTACCCTTATCTATCGATTCCTTGAGGAAGCCGACAGCCGGATGATATTCCAACAAATGACCCACCATTAATTTCAGTCCCTTTTCTCTCGCCAGTTCAACCAATATCTTGCTCTCGTTGGCTGTTGAGGTCATGGGTTTCTCGACATAGGTGTGCTTGCCGGCCTCCAGAGATTTCTGCGCGATACTAAAGTGAGTGGGTACATCAGTGGCTATCACAACAGCTTCTACTTCACTATCACGGAGAGCCTTCTGCAAATCAGTTGTGGTTTCAATAAAGGGGAAGCTCTTTTTTTGGACGGCCAGCAGCTTCTCATCCAGGTCACACACATATTTCAGATGGCATCTTTTAGCTGTGGCAAAATTGCGAATCAAATTTTTGCCCCAATAACCGGCTCCGACAACTGCAACACTCAAAGCATTTTCACCCATGCTTTTATCTCCTTTGTTTAAATCCAAAAAAAGGCAGCTTACTTGCTCTGCCACCTCATTTCAAGTCTTTGTAACTTGATAATAGGCACTTTTAAGAAGTTCATCTTCGCACGATGCACGATTGGTTATAAATTGTAAATCTGTATAAACTCCGTCCCCGTCGGTTGCGCCAAAAAACAAACACAACCTCACCGCAGTACAATTGTAACAACCGTATCTATCGATATCTAAGTTACAGCCCGAAACTTTTCTTAGAAGCCTCGTAGAGCTGGTTTTGTCTTTTCCCGTTATTTTTTGCCACAGAAGGCACTCAGAAATTCAAATATATGATACAGAGCTTGTTTTTGATTTTGCCTGTCGGAAATCCACACCCAAACTGGATGGCGGATATATATTTTAATTTGCGACATTTCCTCTGGATTTTCTGAAGTTATTATTAATTAATTCTTTTTCCTGTCATAAGTATCGGCAAATAAAGAACATAGCTTTAGTAAAGGCATGCCTCGAAAGACTTTGGCAGGTGATTTTATATTGAAAAAACCCAAACGGATCATTCTGCTTTCAGTAGTAAACATAAGTATTTTATTGGTAGTAACATAAGACGGTTTAGATTCTGAGCAAGCCGAAACCGCCCTTGCGGATTATTCCACGAAAGGCCTGGTTTCTTCGGTTTTCCCTCAGAACAAGAGAAAAAATGCCAAAATTCAACCGGTTTGAGTTAAAAAATATACGCTCACAACTTCTTATAAGTTCATGGTGGGTGTGATAACGTCAAAAAACTTGGAAATGCAATGTATTCTGCCCTGTCTGATGATAGCCCACTGCCTGAAGGAACAGGTATGTTATCCCAAATCCCGGGGGCGAAGAAAAGTGTCAAACGCGACAATCCTATCAAACTTACAGCCGATAAAAACAAGTGCAGGGCTTCCCAATTCACTATTCACCGGTAGACAGTTGCAGGCAAGACGCATTGTGCTGACTGCCTTCTTAGCGCAGAACACGGATTACAGATTCATTTGTGCCGAACCTCTATTTTCAGTCGGCGGCGGCTAACCCTGTCTTGGCCGCATCAGATACGTAGCGTTCAGCCGGTTTGGTCCGTGTATCGTGCAGGTGTTTGTATATCCTGACCGCCTCACTCTTTTTCCCGGCCGCAAGAAGCTTCTCTGCCAGCAGCAGACACGCTGTCGTGGCCTGGGTTCTTTCCCAGCCTTCGGACTTATCCGCTGACCTGAGCAATTCGTTTGCCGAGTCGGCGTCTCCGATATTGGCCAGTGCCCAGACAGCGGCGATGCGGACTGCCTCGTCTTCGTCGCTGACTGCCTTCTTCAATGCGCCGACCGACTTCGTGTCGCGGACAACACCAAGATTCTGCAGGATAGTTAGCCGACACTTACCACTAACTTTGGATAAGGCCCCGTGAAGCTGCTCAGCGGCCCCCTCGCCGATTGTGGCTAATGCCTGGGCGGCGGGCTCGCACAATTCCTCGTCTACCAGCTGTTTGCCGAGTGCTTCGACGACCTCTTTGCCGCCGGCAACCTGTAACTCCCGTATGAGGTACTTTTGTACCTCTTTCGGCCGGTCGCCCCCGATTTGAGAGGCTAAAGTCCTGGAAAATCTTCGACGTGGCCTGTTATTATCCAGCTTGCAAACGTGCAGTGCCATGCAGTGCAGCGCATAGTGGGCCTTCACGTCGTCACCCTTACCCGGTTCCACCAGCATGTCGATAACGCCGATTATATTATCACGGCCGCCTCTAAGGATATCTCTGATAGCCCCCTCGATCTTCTCTTTATCAATGTCAGTGCAATACATGCCCCTTTGATCAGGATTAGGCATTTTATTGACTAGTGCGACGAGGGCAGATGTTTGTTCGTTCATGATTACAGTCCTTTCTGTTACAAAAGTCTGATTGAAATTCTTATAAATGCCACGGGGCCCGCATGGGCTGGTTGACCAGACGGTTGGCCTCTTCGTCGCCGATGATTTCTTCCTTGACCGGGTCGTAATGAATCTTTCGTCCGGTGCGGATGGCGATATTGGACAGGTGCATCAGGGTTACGCACCGAGTCGATGCAGCAGCGTGGCCGCCGGCCTGTTTCCGCGTGCGAATCGCTTCTGGAAATTGCACCAGTGGTTCAGGGTTGGGCATTTCTTTAATCTTCTTTTGGTCCTCCTCGCTCAAATCGCTTAAGCTGACGCCTCTGTCCTCTTTTCGGTTGTAAGAAGGCTTTTTATCTTCCGGCCACTCGGTGCTGTCCATAACAATCGTAAATCCGTCGGCATATTTCAGCTCGATCCAGCCCCACATTCCGCAGGCCTCCGGATGCGCTGGCGGTGCGAAAGCTTCGATTTCCACCGGGCTCGTATCGTCCTTGGCGAAGGTCCACTGGACGGGATCGAAGTGGTGCTGGCCCATGTCGGTCAAACCGCCTCCTTCGTAGTCCCAGTAGCCGCGGTGTGTTCCGCCGAAACGGTGCGGGTGAAACGGTCTCAGCGGCGATGGGCCGCAGTACATATCCCAGTCGAGAGTGTCCGGTATGGGTTTGGGCTGCGCATTCACCATCCCGCTCCACTCACGGACCTTCAGTCCGCCCCGCTTGAGATGAACTGCCTTGCAGGGTTTGAGCAGACCGCTCTTCATAATCTTGTGGGTCAGAATGTCTCCCTGGTTCGTGCTCCTTCCGAACCGGCCGAATGTGCCTATCTGGAAGATACGGTTGTACCGTTTCTCTGCTTCGGCAACCGCACGGCCTTCAGCGATGAACCGTGTCATCGGTTTTTCGCACAGAACGTCCTTCCCGGCCTCCATCGCTGCTATCGAGATTAGCGCATGCCAGTGTGGTGGCGTCGCAATAGCCACTACATCGATGTCCTTGCGCTCCAATACACGCCGAAAGTCCGTGTAGACCTTCTTGTTGTCGGCGTGCTTGACAAACTTAACGTCACATATCGCAAGCTTCTCGACGTCCGGGCCGAGTCCGCCAAACGTCCCGTTGCCCCGGCCCCCGCACCCTATCAGCGCGCCGCCAAACTTTTCGCTGGGCGGTGTTTGGCCCGAACCGCCCAGGACGTGCCTCGGCACTATCGTGAAAGCCGCAGCAGCACCAACCGAGCCCTTCAGGAACGCCCGACGTGTTACTCGTTTACTTTTTTGCATAATATGCTCTCCTTTCGACCCTGCACAACCTAATAATTAGTAGCTATATCTTCTATTATATAAACAACTTAGCTCAAATAATACTTAATTTCATACGTTTACAATAAACACCCGCCCTTGTCAATATCCTTTTTATCTTTTAGAATTGACCGCGATAGTATTATATTAACCGGGTACCAGGTGGTGTATGTGAGCGTTTTTACCCGGACAAATATGAGGTTGTACTAACTTATCTTGCACAGACTTGAAAAGCTAAAGCAGTGGAGTCAGTTATGAAAAAAAATATCAGTCGTCGTAATTTCCTAAGTTTGATAAGTACAGGTATCGCAACAATAATGCTGCCCGAATCAACGGCTTGGTGTGGTAAAAGCAAAAAACCGAACTTTATCCTTATCTTCGCTGATGATTTAGGCTACGGAGATATCTCTGGTTTCGGCCTGAAAAAGTCACCCTTCAAAACACCTAATCTCGAACGCATGGCCGCCGAGGGTGCAAAACTGACACACTTCTATGTCCCCACACCTTATTGCGCCCCATCGCGGGCAACGATTCTGACCGGTCGATACCCCTTCCGAAACGGCGTCGTCTTTAATCCCGCTCCCGATGCCGGCATCAACAATGTGGCTCTGCCCCACTCCGAGATTACCATCGCCGAAGCGCTTAAAGAAGCTGGCTACTCCAGCATCTGCATCGGCAAGTGGCACCTCGGCCACACCCTCCAAAACCTGCCCCGCCGACACGGCTTCGATGAATACTATGGAATCCTCTACTCGAACGATATGCGCCCGGTGCAGCTCATCGAAAACGAGAAGGTAGTCGAGTACCCGGTCATACAGGCGACCCTGACCAAACGCTACACACAGCGGGCGCTTGACTTCATCGAGCGCTGCTCCAAAAGCAAACACCCCTTCTTCCTCTACCTGCCGCACGCAATGCCCCACAAACCACTGGCGGCCTCCGAAGACTTCTACACGCCGGACACACCCGATGATCTCTACTCCGATGTCATCCGAGAGCTGGATTTCTCGGTTGGACAAATCCTGGACAAGCTCAAGCAGCTTGGTCTCGACGATAACACGCTTGTTATATTCACCTCGGATAACGGCCCATGGTATGGCGGCAGTACCGGCGGCCTACGCGGTATGAAGGGAAAAACCTGGGAAGGCGGACTCCGAGTGCCTATGATTGCACGTTGGCCGGGCAAAATCCCCGCTGGTTTCGTCAATGAATCAGTTGCCGGAACAATCGATATTTTGCCAACCATTCTAAAGGCCGCTGGCCTCAAAGTGCCCGGCGACCGTATCATAGATGGCAAAGACATCTGGCCGCTGTTGACCTCCGACCGTGCCGACAGTCCCCACGATGCACTTTTCGGGATGCAGGGAACAAACCTGATGACCGTCCGCAGTGGAAAATGGAGATTGCATGTCCACTCGCCGGGCCGACCGCCAAAGCGCGGCGACGACTGGGTTGACCCTCGCGGCCCCGATGGTGTCACCATTGTCGCTCCATACGAACAGGCACGACCCAGTGCCTACCCGGGCGTTATCGGCGGCGACGACCCGAAGAATATGATGCTGTTCGACATTGAAGCCGACCCCGCTGAGCAGCATGATGTCAGCAAACAGCACCCCGATGTGGTCAAGCGTCTCAAAGCCCTGTACGATAAGACACTCGCTCAGGTCCCCAAATTCAAACGCCCGAAGCAATTCAATGGCCTGCGACGCATCAAAGGAGGCGACCTGAGCTACAGCAACTAATCTTCGTCGAGCTTGATATGATAGTCAAGGCTTAGGCTAATACTACTCGAAATAAGTTATTTCCACTGATTTTGCTTATACCACTCAATCGTAGCTTTGAGCCCCTCTTCAAACTTAATCTTTGCCTCAAAACCAAAAAGTTTTTTGGCTCTGGATGTATCAAGGCATCGTCTCGGCTGACCGTCAGGCTTCGAGGGGTCCCAGCGAAGCTCGCCCCCGAATCCCGTTAGACTGACAATCTTTTCAGCAAGTTCCTTAATCGTTATTTCAAATCCCGCGCCGATATTCACCGGCTCAGAACCATTGTAATGTTCCGTCGCCAGCAGGATACCCTCGGCTGCATCAGACGCGTAGATAAACTCGCGTGAAACATTCCCTGTCCCCCAGCAGTCAATATGGTCCGCACCGGCTTCAATTGCATCGACGCATTTCTTGATCAACGCCGGTATAACGTGACTGCTGGCTGGGTCAAAGTTGTCACCGGGACCGTATAGATTTACAGGCAGCAGGAATATTGAATTAAAACCGTATTCCGCCCTGTATGATTGCGATTGGACCAGCAGCATCTTTTTGGCCAGCCCATAAGGTGCATTGGTTTCCTCAGGATATCCTTCCCAAAGGTCTTCTTCCATAAAAGGTACAGGTGTAAATTTCGGATACGCACAAATCGTTCCAATTGCTACAAATTTTTCAATATTATTCAAACGCCCCTGCTCGATAAGCTGTACACCAATCATCAAATTCTTATAGAAGAACTCACCCGGATGCTCACGATTGGCGCCGATGCCCCCAACAACCGCCGCAAGGTGAATGACAATATCAGGCTTCATGTCTGCATACATCCGGACGATATTGTTCATCTGAACCAGGTCGTAGTCTTCAATCTTGGGCACGAGAATGTTCTTACAGCCTCTTCTTTGCAGACCTTCAATGACATAGCTGCCCAGAAAACCCGCGCCGCCAGTAACTACAATTCTTCTGTCCTCAAAAAAACCGCTCATTCTTCTCGTCCTTCGTGCTCTTTAATGATCTTTTCGCGCCTGGCGATTTCCATATCGGCGTCCGTCATAATTTGCGCAAGCCCTTTGAACGTCACCTTCGGTTCCCATTTAAGGACCTTTTTTGCCTTGCTCGCATCACCAAGCAAACAGTCAACTTCAGTAGGTCGAAGATAACGTGGGTCAAGCTCAACATACTTCTGCCAATCCAAATCAAGATGCCCGAAAACCTCCTCCAGAAATTCACGCACCGAGTGGGTCTCGCCCGTAGCTATCACATAATCGTCAGGTTTGTCCTGCTGAAGCATCAGCCACATTGTCTCCACGTAATCGCCTGCAAATCCCCAGTCGCGCTTGGCATCCAGATTACCCAGATAGAGCGTGTCCTGTAGGCCTAATTTGATTCGCGTTGCCGCTCGCGTAATTTTTCGGGTAACAAACGTTTCGCCTCGCCTCGGCGATTCGTGATTAAACAGAATCCCGTTACACGCAAACAGCCCATAAGCTTCTCGATAGTTCACTGTCTGCCAATAACTGTAAACCTTCGCACAGCCGTATGGACTTCGCGGATAAAATGGCGTGTTTTCTGTTTGCGGAGTTTCAACCGCTTTGCCGAACATTTCGCTGCTGGAGGCTTGGTAAAACTTTGCCGGTTTATTGCTGGTACGAATCGCTTCGAGCAGTCGAAGCGTCCCGAGCGCGTCCGTATTGACCGTGTATATTGGCGTATCAAAACTCACCCTGACGTGACTTTGGGCGCCTAAGTTATAAACCTCATCCGGCTTAATATCGTTTACAATCGTTGAAAGGTTGCCCCCGTCCGTCAAATCACCGTAAACCAGTCGAAGCTTCGGCTGTTCGTGTGGGTCCTTATATAAATGGTCAATCCTGCCTGTGTGAAAAGTTGAGCTGCGACGTATGATGCCCCAGACCTCATAACCTTTTTTCAAAAGCAGTTCAACAAGATATGAACCATCCTGCCCCGTAATCCCCGTAACCAATGCTTTCTTCATAATCTCACTCAGATTTGCTAATGTCTGTTCTTGTTTAAGAATCCTTTTTTTGAATTTTACATTTTTCCTTTTTCGCTATCGATGATCGCCTGCAGCGTTTCGGTCAGGTTCGTTTTGGGCTCCCAGCCGATTGCCTTGTTGATTCGTTCCGGGCTCGGTATACGTCGCATCATGTCCTCCATAGGCATTCCATAAGCTTCTTCGTAAGGGACAAATTCCTTTTTACTTTTGCTGCCCGTCATTTCGATGATTTTATCAGCAAGGCCCTCGATAGATATCTCTTCAGTAGTGCCGATGTTATATACTCCCCCGGAGGCCTCCTCGGAATTTATTAGTCCTATAACTGCATCAACAACGTCCCCAACATAACAAAAGCACCTCATTTGTTGCCCCGTGCCATATATCGAGACCGGCTTACCCTTCAATGCCCATTGGACAAACCGAGGCACCACCATGCCGTATTGGCCTGTCTGTCTCGGCCCAATCGTGTTAAAGAATCTGCCAATCACTACCCGCAGCCCATACTGTTTATAAAAAGCCAGGGCCAGAAACTCATCTATCGCTTTACTGCAAGCGTAGGACCATCGCGGCACACCCGTATTGCCCAGCACAATATCGTCGTCTTCACGGAAAGGAACTGCCTCGTTTTTGCCGTAGATTTCGCTGCTCGAAGCAATAAAGACACTTTTTTTGAATTTATTCACGGCATCCAACACTACTTCCGTGCCGCTGATATTGGTCTCTATAGTGTGGACGGGGCTGTCAGCTATCAGCTTGACACCGACAGCCGCAGCCAGATGAAAGACCGCTTCACTTTGTTCTACCAGGCCGTCAATCAGCTCTGCATTGCGGATGTCGCCCTCAACAAAATCAAAATCGCCCTTGTTTTGGAAATTTTCAATATTTTTGAGCCTGCCCGTACTGAGATTATCGACAACAACTACCTTATTACCGTCGTCGAGCAGCCGCTCCGACAGATGCGAACCGATAAATCCCGCCCCGCCTGTAACCAATGCTCTCATATATAAACTGTCCTAAAAATTCTGTATCTGGAAAGAATAACAATTATTAATCAATTATCAATCACGAAAAATCAATTCCCATGGACTCTGTCCGTTTACCTTTACACTCTTACTGCCACAAAATAGATCACTGCCCGTAATAAGAGCAGTACGTCTTATCGGTTTCCAGGACAGTAACGCAGTGCAGCGCCGCCTCTCCGAATTTACCCGCCAGTTTGCCCCACGCAAAAACCGCAATATTTTCAACGGTGGGGTTAGTCTTGCTAAACACAGCAACGTCCACATTCAAATTCTTGTGGTCCACCACTTGTACAAGCTCGTCATCCACTGTTCTTTCAAAGTCACCTATGCGGAAACTATCCTCACCTTCCCGCCCCTTTATAGTGACCTCGACAACGTAGTTATGCCCGTGCCCCGTAGGATTGGCACATTTGCCGAAAACCTCGAAATTACGTTCGTCGGAAAACTCATCGTTCCAGAGCTTATGTGTCGCTGCGAACTCAAATTTCTCGCTAAAATAAATCATTTTATTGTCCTCTGGTTTTATTGTTACCTTCCTGAAGGGATTCAGCTTCAAGCTCAATTGGCTTATCCTTGCTGCACCGAACTTATCAGCCAATTGTTCCCGGGCAGACCTTAAAAGTTCGGCTATTTCGAAGAGCCCGATATGTTTACTCCGCCGATAGCTTTCTCGTATTCGCTCGGCAAAAATCGGCACCACATATTCCCGAACTTTCTTGTCTATATCGATTACATTAACAACAAATCCCGTAGCAGGCTCAACCTCACCGGCAACCTCCACGGATATTTCGAAAAATATTGACAATCCTTCGCCGGCAGGCTTGGATACAAATGAATTAAAACCTTCACTGTCCTTCGCCAAAAAAGGATTAATAGAAAACCGTACATGCCTCCCCGCTTTATGCATAGTTCAAAACCATCGGCCCATTTGCTATATTTGAAATTTGACTTTTATCTGTTTTTACTCTGTCCCTCTGCGCTTAATCTTTTTACTTTTGTATCAGGCTCATGACCTCGTTTCGAGTCTTCGGGTCTTTCTTGAATATCCCGCGGACCGCCGATGTCACCATCGCCGAGCCGGGCTTCTTTATCCCCCGGATAGTCATACAGCTATGCGAAGCTTCCAGTACCACCGCAACACCCTGTGTCTTCAGGTTATTCATTATAAAGTCGGCTATCTGGTACGTAAGCCTTTCCTGGGCTTGGAGTCGGCGGGCAAAACAATCCACAATGCGGGCTAATTTGCTGATCCCCAGAATCGCTCCCGAAGGCAGGTACGCAACATGGGCCTGGCCGATAAACGGCATAAGATGGTGCTCGCAGATACTGTAAAAAGGTATGTTACGCAGAAGAACGATTTCGTCATAGTTCTCGGAAAAGACGCTGCGAAGATGCTCTTTAGGGTCTTCATGCATCCCTGCCAGAAGTTCGGCATACATCCGTGCAACCCGTTCAGGTGTTTCCTTTAAACCCTCACGCTCAGGATCTTCACCAACCGCCAACAGTATTTCACTGACCGCCTTCTCAATCCTTTTGGTATCTACATTTGTTTTACCTTTGTCCTTCATATTTCTGTCTTCTTCCTCAATTCTTGCAAATTCGTATCAATTTACGGGTAATCTTGGCTCACTTTGCTGCCAGATTCATAAGATAACTCGTCAATAGACGCACTCCAAATCCACTTGAGCCTTCTGCTGAGATTTCTGTACCCCTCTCGAAAATATCCACGCCGGCGATGTCCAGATGCGCCCATTTTCTGTCGCCGATAAACTGCCTCAAAAACGCTGCCGCCGTACAAGCTCCGCCCCACTTGCCGCCGATGTTTTTCAGGTCCGCTATCTTGCTCTTCATCTCTTTTGCGTACTCGTCACCGCTCGGCATAGGCCACACCTTCTCACCGCTGTCAACTGCTGCTCGCTGCAATTGTTTTATCAGTTTATCGTCATTGCCCATCAGGCCCGCCATATAGCAGCCCAGCGCTACCTTGCAGGAACCGGTCAATGTAGCTATATCAATAATAACGTCGCAGTTTTCCTTGTCGGCGTAGTGGAGCGCATCGCACATTACCATCCTACCCTCAGCATCGGTATTCTGGACCTCGACCGTTTTTTTGCTGAAAGTCGTAATGATATCACCGGGCCGATAGCTTGAACCGCTCGGTAAATTCTCTGCAGAAGGAATTAACCCGAGAACACGAACGCCCAGTCCCAGTTCCGCCACCGCTTTCATTGTGCATAACACCGCAATACCGCCAGTCTTGTCTAATTTCATTTGGTCCATATCAGGTGCCGGCTTAATGCTTATCCCTCCGGAGTCGAACGTTATCGCCTTACCAACCAAGCCAACCGTAGGTACTTTCGAATTGACTCGACCGGCCGGCGTATACCTCAGTGCTACTAATCGGGGCTTGTTTTGCGAACCGGAACCAACTGCCAGTATCCCCCCCATCCCTTTGGCGGCTAATTGCTTTTCGTCAAAAACCGTACAGCTTAAGTTTTTGCACTCACGGGCTATCTTTTTTGCAGCCGCTGCTATTTCAACAGGATTGATAACATTGGCCGGCCGATTCATCAACGTCCGTGCATAACTTTGTGCTTTGCCGATAATAACGCCGTTAACAATACCTATATTGAGCCTTCTTGTCTTTGAAGAGTCAGAATCAATCACCTCAACGCCGAGCTTCTCCAGTCGTCCGTCCTCGCTCTCGGTAACAAACTCATCATAGCGAAAGCTGCCGAAATATGTCCCCTCGGCGCAGGCCTGCCCCATCTTGCCAGGATCAAACCGGCCTCCGAAGGCAATGTGCACCGCCAGACTGAGGGTCTCCACTTTCATTGATACCGCCCTGTTGGCTGCGCTCGCCGACGCCTTGCGAAGGGTATCCAGCGTTGCTTTTTTCCTTTCGCCCAATCCCAACAATAGGACCCGCTTGGCGCCTATATTCGCATTGCTATAAACAATTACGCTCGTTCCGTCCTTTCCCTCGAAATCGCCTAATTCAATCAATCGCTCGATTGCACCGTCGAGTTTCCTGTTGAGCTCTGCGTTCACTTTGTCTAATCCTTTGGCGTCGCTGAAGTGCCCTATCGCAAGCAAATCCGTTTTGCATGTGGCAAAATCAACCGTCCGCGTTTTTATTTTGACATCAATAATATCTTTCATTCTTTCAAGTCCTTTTTATCTTTATGGATATTTCTTCGTGGCTAACTTTCACTTTCTCTCTTTTTCGTCCGGTGCCGCAGATAGCTTTCGATAAAGCCGTCGAGCTCACCATCCAGCACCGCATCTACATTGCCCGTCTGAAAGTCAGTGCGATGGTCTTTAACCATCCTGTAAGGCTGCAAAACATAGCTTCGTATCTGGTTTCCCCAGGCGATCTCGCCCTTCTTGCTGTAAAGCTTCGCTAACTCAGCGTCACGTTTTTGTTTTTCGAGCATATACAATTTTGCTTTGAGCATCTTCATGGCCTGTGCCTTGTTTTTGTGCTGGCTCCTCTCGTTCTGGCATTGCACCACGATACCGGTCGGCTCATGCGTTATCCGTACTGCCGAGCTGACCTTATTTACATGCTGCCCCCCCGCCCCGCTGGCACGGTAAAAATCAATCCGTAAATCTTCTTCCTTTATTTCAATGTCTATATCGTCGTCGAATTCAGGAATACAATCCACCGCCGCAAAACTCGTATGCCTTCGTTTCTGTGAATCGAACGGACTTATCCTGACAAGCCGATGCACTCCGGTCTCGCATGATAGTTTCCCAAATGCAAAAGGCCCGCTGACTTTAAGTGTTATGGACCGAATTCCCACCTCTTCTCCCGGCGTAATAGCTATCTCCCGGAACTTGTATTTATTTTTTTCAAAGTGTCTGCTGTACATTCTAAGAAGCATATTTGCCCAGTCGCAGCTTTCCGTCCCCCCTGCCCCCGCGTGAATACTGAAAAAGCAGTTTTTCATGTCCTCCGGATTGGATAACAGACCGGCAAGCTCAATTTGCTCGCATCTATTTACAAGGCTTGCCAGGTCATTTTCTAATTGTGCCAGCTCCTCCTCATCTGATTCTGCCGCCGCCATCTCAAACAGTTCTTGTAGATCTTCGACCTCTCGTTGGATTTCTTCGTAAGGATCAATTACTGATTTAAGTGTGCTTAGCTGAGATACTACGGATTGAGCTGTTTCGGGATTGTCCCAGAACCCCTCAACGGACATTTTCTTTTCCAGCTCTCCGAGGGCGGTCTTCTTATTAGACAAGTCAAAGCCAGTCCCGGATTTTTTCAACCCGGGCCGTCAGATTTTTTATCGCCGTTTTTAATTCAACTGCTGACATCTTTTTGTTCCTAAACGTTAAGGTTAAAATCTTTATATAGCATATTAAACTAACAAGTGCAATCAACCATTAAGGCAAATCAAATTGAAGCATACAAACCTTATGGTGAGCAAGGATTTACTCTTTTGTTGAAAAGTTAGGTGCATATCCAACAAACTATGTATTCTACTAAGTGTTATTTCCTGATTAGAAGATTCGATTATAATGCGTTATGATCTTTTTCTACTGATTTTTCATTATCACTCCTTACTTCTTACTCCTCACTACTTACTTCACAATATCATTTATTGTTCCACGTGAAACATCAAGGATATATCCTTTCCTATATACAAGCAACGTACACAAAGGAATGAATTGTCTTATCTCAACAAGAACCAGCACGGCAATATGAATAGCAAGATCAGAATATGTTTGACCCTTTTATGTTCTATTGTTTAAAGGAAAAGCATTTTCGTATTGAGGTGGATAGCATAAACAAATTAGAAAATTAACTATTTGAAAGGAAATATACCTTGGAATATTCAAAGAATCCAGGCATTTCCCATTGGAATTTTGAAAGGAATATTTCAGTTATGGCAAACTACTACCTTTCAATAAAAGAAAAAAAGGTGATACTTAAAATGATATTTTTGTTTATAACGATAAATGTAAATGTTTGACACAAAAATCGTATCTCATTTCATATATAGACAGGAATATATAAAAAATCTTTGAAGCTCTTTGCTGAATTGTCGTTGTTTCACGTGAAACATTTTTATCAAAAATAAATTTTGTTCTTTCAAAGTTGCAGATTTTATAGCAAAATTCCGAATTAATATTTAGGTAGTTTATTGAAAGTAGAATGAGCTTAAGCTCACATTGTAAGTTAACCTTTGGTAATGGGGGTAAACGACAGAGTGGTTTGTGGCATAATGGCAGCCGTATTATAAAGGAGTATTTATATGGCTATAAGAAAGAAAGAAAAACAAAAACATCTCGGCAGGGGGCTGGAGTCATTGTTGGGTCCGATAACTACTGTGCGTGAGGCATACGCTAACCGCAAATCTCCTGATGATGCAGCCGACGTTAACTTCCCACCAGATAAAGAGTTACAGGATTCTCTAAAGGAAATTAGCATAGACTCAATATCGCCGAATCCTTATCAGGCAAGAACGGTATGGGACCAGAAGGATCTGGAGGATTTGGCTGAATCAATAAAGGCAAATGGGATAATTCAGCCAATTATCGTTAGGCCTGCAGCAGAAGGATACGAGCTAATTGCAGGTGAACGCAGATTCCGGGCCTCAAAATTAGCATCTATGAAGACAATACCAGCTTTGGTTCGTCAGGCAACAGAACAGCAATTACTGGAATTGTCTTTGATTGAGAACATTCACAGGGCTGACCTAAATCCAATAGAACGTGCTAAGTGTTATCAAAGCTATCTAAAAACATTCTCTCTAACCCAGGCAGAGGCTGCACAAAGACTCGGCGAAGACCGCTCTGCAATAGCTAACTATATACGGCTACTCGACTTACCGAACGAAATCAAGCAAATGTTGGTCCAGCGTCAATTGACAATGGGCCATGCTCGTGCTATAATCGCCGTGCCAACAGATGATCTGCGACGTAAACTAGCCAATCGGGCAATGGCAGGCAGGCTGAGCGTCCGCGAGGTTGAAAGATTGGTAAGAAAGTACCTTACAGGCACAGGAGAACCGAAAAAGACAGAAATACCAAAACCGGCTCATATACTTGACCTGGAGAGCAAACTTTGCACACAGCTTGGAACAAGGGTAACTATTGAAACGAGAAAAAATGGAAACAGAGGAAAGATAATCATCGAATTTCACTCCCTCGATGAGTTTGATAGAATTGCAGAAAAAGTTGGTCTGGAAGCCGTAGAGAAGGTGTAAAAATAGCAAAAATGTAAAATTTAGCCTGTTTTCTTACCTGATATGAAACATTTTGATGTATAATTACTATCAATATGTTAGATAACCGGTTAATAACATCGATTGGTCTTTATTAACATTTCCAAAATATCGGAGGATATATTGTGAAACGTAGAGTTATTTTGCTTACGATTTTGCTGGTAGTTTTTTTCAGCATAACACAAAGCGTTACTGCGATAAATGTGACGAGACCACTTGTTCCACTCAAACAAACCGAAGAAAAAATAAAATATCAAATGCGATTTAAAGCGGGTGAAAAGTATTATCTGCGGATGGTTACAGAGCAAAAAATTTCTCAGACTATCAGCGGTCAGGAACAGAAAATAGAACAGACTATGGGACTTGGCTACGACTTTGATGTTAAAAATGTGGAGACAAATGGAAATGCATGGGTAAGCTATACTTACAGGTGGGCAAAGTTCATACAAAAGGGAGCTGGGGGCAAGGTAGTATACGATTCATCTGAAAAGGGTTTGCCGGTTCCACCTATGGCGCAAGGATTTGCTGCGCTTTTAGAAGAGAGTTTTTCGCTGAAAATTACTCCACAGGGCAGGGTTGAAGAAGTAAAGGGTTTACAGGCTGTACGAAACAACGTTGGAAAGAAGCTCCCTGAGGGGCCAATGAAAGAAGCAATGATGGTGGGCCTAAAGCAATTTATCAATGAAGAAGGCATAAAAGAACTAACGGAAAACTCAATGGCGATATATCCAGACAAAACTGTGGGTATCGGGGATTCCTGGAGAAAAACAGTCGCTTTGACTCAAGTTGCCGCAATGACGTTGGAAAATGAATGGATTTTGAAAGATCGCAAGAATGGGGTCTCATTTATCGAGGTTAAGTCCAAAATCAAATCGAATCCTAATGCGGAGCCTATAAGTATGGCTTCCGCAAAGGTAAGCTATGATCTATCAGGAAAACAGCAGGGGCTGATAGAAATCGAAGAGTCAACAGGAAGACTAATCCGCAGCAAGACAAATCAAGAGGCATCGGGACAGATAAAGGTGGAGGTTGCCGGTCAGAAGTCACAAGGGCAAACCATACCCGTGAAGATAGATGGTGTTGTAACTTGCGAGATGACTGAGCGAAAAGAGGTAAAGACGATTCTTGATACTAATGAAGAAGTTGTAGTTACCGATACAAAGGCGATTAAGGACCCAATAAAGGCATTTGAGGGTCTGGAAGAAGCATTGGCAAATGTGGAAAAGCAAAGCGAAAAGGAGATAACCGAATGGATTAACGGCTTAGAGGGCATCACTACTGATATCGTAAAAGCCATATATGAGCAAATCGGAGCAGAGTATGAATTCGTAAGAAAGCAGGCTGCTGAGGAAACAGCAAATAAAACTACAGCCGCCATTGATGGTATGATATTAAGCAGAAGCGAGAGATTCGACAAAATTGTAGAAAAAATTCAAGAGGAAGAAATACGCCGCGAGTTGATGGAATCAAGGAGAGGTAGCCGGTCGCGAAGGAGCACCCGGGGACGCACAGGTACAAGGGACAGCGGCTATAATAATAGCTTTAATGATACAAGAAGTTACCAGGATAATACAAGGAGCAGCAGCAGAAGGACTCGGCAAGATTTGACCGGCAGGCCAACGCCACAAAAAGTAACCCTAAAGCTCCCGTTTACAGACCCGAATAATGTAAAAGCCGCAGTCAAGGCCTTTGAAGGCCTGGAAGAAGAATTGAAAACAGTAGACAGGCTGGGCATAAGGGAGATGCGAGGATGGACGGCCAAGCAGAGCGCCAGCTCGCCAATTCTGGCAAAAGCAGTATATCAGCAAGCAGAAGCCGAGCTTAGGTTCGCCAGAAAAATCGCCATCGAGGAAAAAGCGGCAAAGACGACAGTAGCAATCGATGGCTTGCTCGTAACAAGGAACGAGCGATTAGACAGGATCGCCGAAACAATGCTGGAGGAGAAGAAAAGGTTACGCACTGAGCAACGTACTGAGCAGCGCACAAGTCGAATAAGAACACGTTAATAGCCAAATAAATTCGGCCATAAACACATCAAAGTATTGCCGCCATCTATACACTTCCGGCAAAGAGGGACTTTTACTTTTCATATTTTTCCATTATAATCACGGAACGATTTTGAGAAGGACTGCATTATGGAAAAGCAATTAGCCGGAAAAGTCGCTATTGTAACAGGGGCCAGCCGAGGAATAGGCAGAGCTATCAGCCTTGCATTAGCCAAAGAGGCTGCGACGGTTGTCCTCGCCGCACGCGCGATAGATAAACTAAAAGAATCCGCCCGGCTCGTTACCGAAACCGGTGGAAAAGCACAGATTGTCCCCACGGAATTGACCGACGAGCAGTCTATCAAAAACCTCGTCAGGGCAACAGGCGAAAGGTTTGGCCGACTCGACATACTCGTCAACAATGCAGGTATCACTCACTCGGCAAAGCTGGAAGAAACCTTAACCGAGGACTGGGATCGCTGTATCAACATTAATACACGCGCACCGTTCATCCTTTGCAGGGAGGCCCTGCCGCTGTTAAAAAAAGCAGAAGCCGCATACGTTATCAACATCGCCTCGGTCGTAGGCGTCAAGGGTTATCCCCTTCAGAGCGCATACACTGCTTCTAAGCATGCACTTCGCGGAATGACGATATCTTTAGCTGAGGAGTTGCGGGGCACAAATATTCGCGTACATTTGGTTTGCCCCGGCGGTGTCGATACCGAACTGGTCCAAAATGTCCGCCCCGATATAAAAAAGCACGACCTTATGCAGCCGGAAGAAATCGCTGAATTGGTTTTGTACCTTCTCACCCACAGAGGTAATGCCGTCATTGATGAGCTGCACATCCGAAGGGCAGCCTCGACACCGTGGTTTTAGAATCTCTCCATTTTATTTTTGAGGATAGTTATGCGTTTTGTTTGTCAACGTGTTTTGCAGGCCCAGGTTGATGTCAATGACCAAACGGTTGGCCGAATCGACAAAGGATTATTGGTTTACCTCAGTGTCGGCAAAGAGGACACTATAAAAGATGCTGAGTTTATAGCTGAAAAGCTGATTAATCTGCGTATCTTCCCTGACGAAGACCGCAAGATGAACCGGAGCCTGCTCGACATCGGCGGTGCGGTTCTGCTCGTCAGCAATTTCACCTTACACGGCGATTGCCGAAAGGGTCGTCGCCCCGGCTTTGATGCCGCCGCCCAGCCGCAGTTGGCCGAGCAGCTCTACGAAAAAGTAGCTGACCTGATTACACAGCAGGGCGTATCCGTCGAAAAAGGCGTCTTCGGTGAATATATGCACGTAACCAGCACAAACGATGGCCCCGTAAACTTCCTCCTCGACAGTTCACGCCTGTTTTAGCCGTTATCAGAAGCAAATTTGGCTTGACGAATAGCTGTAGAATTCGTAGACTCACGTCTCCGTTTCATTGTTATTTTCAAAAGTTATTGTTATGGAAGAAGCTATTGCAAAAGCTGGTGCGCTCATCGAGGCGATGGAGTATATCCGCCGCTTCCGAGGACGAATCGTCGTAGTAAAGCTCGGCGGAAGCGTACTCGACGATACCGCTTTGCAAAAAAAGCTCCTGACAGATATCGCCTTCATGGCTACAGTCGGGATGCAGCCGATTATCGTCCACGGCGGAGGAAAGGCCATCACAAAAGCGATGGCCGAGGCCGGCCTTGAGCCCGTCTGGGTCCAGGGTCGTCGATATACCGACCAGCGCACTTTGACAATAGCAGAGCATACCCTCGTACAGACAATAAATACCCCCATTTGCGAAACTCTTACTGAGTTGGGCTGTCGGCCTATGGGCCTGCACTCGCTCAGCAGTTGTGTATTGTTTGCCGAGCCCTTAAGACTGACCAGCGAAGATGGACGCAAGCTTGACCTCGGACTGGTAGGCAAAGTTGTCGAGATAAATGCCCAGTTATTAAAGACCCTCTGTGCAGACGGAACTGTACCCGTTATTGCCTCGGTGGCTAAAGATAAGGCGGGCGGAAAGTTAAATGTCAACGCCGACAGCGCTGCCGGCAAGGTCGCCGCCGCAGTCGTCGCTGAAAAGCTCGTCGTCGTAAGTGACACCCACGGCATACTGACTGACCTCGAAGACCCGGACAGCAGAATATCAAGCGCAGACGAAGAACAAATCAAGGATATGATTGATTCGAAGATAATCACCGATGCAATGCTTCCAAAGGTTGATGCATGCATAACGGCACTGGACGCCGGCGTCAAAAAGGCGCATATTATCGACGGCAGAATACAGCATTCCCTCCTGCTCGAAATATATACCGACAAAGGAATAGGAACCCAAATAATTAAAGAATAACGAATATTATAGGACGCTCTCTGGCCCGGAACCAGGGCCGCGAGCAACGAGATGTGAATTATGACTACAAAAGAAACGATTGATTTGTTTGAAAAATACGTTATCGGTAACTATCCCCGCCTGCCACGAGTTATCGTAAAGGGCCAGGGCTGTTATATGTTCGACGCCGACGGCAACAAGATACTGGATATGTTCCCCGGCTGGGCCGTCAGCGGAATAGGCCACTGCCACCCAAAGGTCGTAGAGGCTATCCGCAGACAGGCAGGTGAGCTTCTACACATTGACAATACTCTCTACTCCGAACCTCAGGGCAAACTGGCAAAGCTTTTGAGCGAGCGGGCATTTGGCGGCAAATCCTTTTTCTGCAACAGCGGCGCAGAGGCAAACGAGGCTGCAATGAAGCTGGCCCGCCTGCACACCCCGCAGCAAAAATATAAGTTCATCACCTGCGAAGGCAGCTTCCATGGCCGCACCTTTGCCACTCTGACCGCGACTGCTCAGCCAAAGCATCACGATGGTCTCTTGCCATTGCTGCCCGGATTTGTCTATGTCCCATTTAACGATATACCCGCGCTGAAAGCCGCATTCAACGATGAGGTTGCAGCCGTTATGATTGAGCCCATCCAGGGTGAAGGTGGAATAAACATTGCCGACAAAGAGTACCTGCAAACAATCCGCCGGCTCTGCGATGAAAATGACGCGCTTCTCATTTTCGATGAGGTAACGACCGGATTAGGCAGGACCGGAAAATGGTTCGCATATCAGCATTTTGATGTCACCCCGGATATTATGACAATGGCAAAGGCCCTCGGAGGAGGCGTCGCAATAGGGGCCATGATGGCCAAGGAAGAAGTCGCTGCCTCGCTCATCCCCGGCAAACACGCCACCACATTTGGCGGCAGCGCACTGGTCTGCGCAGCGGCCGTTGCCGTTATTGAGGCGATAGAGGAAGAGAACCTGCTCGAAAACGCCGTCAAAATGGGCCAATACACAAAAGAAAAGCTTGAACAATTAAAACAAAAGCATTCCATTATTGACCATGTCCGAAGCGTTGGCCTGATGATTGGCGTTCAATTAACAAGCCCGGGCTCCCAAATTGTCGATAAATGCCTGGAGAATGGTCTGCGAATAAACTGTACACAGGGTACCGTCTTGCGCTTCATGCCACCTATGATTGTAACGAAAAGCCAGATAGACGAGGCCGTCGATATCCTTGATAATGTTTTAACGGAGCAACCAAAGTGAAAGATTTTCTCTCTATAACTGATTATTTTCCTGAAAAGCTCAAGGAATTATTACGAACAAGTGCCAGGCTCAAGAGTCTATACAGTGTCGGCGGAGACGACTTGTGTCTTACCGGCAAAGTTCTCGCGATGCTGTTCGAAAAGCCAAGCCTCAGAACCAGAATCAGCTTCCACGTCGCCATGACTGACCTCGGCGGAAGTGTAATCTACGTCAAGCCCGAAGACATCGGCGGCATCGGAAAACGAGAGCCTGTCAAGGACATGGCAAGGGTCCTGAGCCGATATGTCGACGGCATAATGGCACGGACCTTCGAGCACTCTACTATCACCGAATTAGCTAAGTTCGCAACCGTCCCCGTAATAAATGCGCTGACCGACTGGCTCCACCCCTGCCAGGCAATGGCCGACGTACTCACTATTCAGGAGCACTGTGAAGACTTGCAAGGCACTAAAATCGCCTTCATCGGTGATGGCAATAACGTCGCTCGCTCTTTGGCGTTTGCCTCTGCCAAGCTCGGTATGAAAATGGTCATCACCTCGCCCACTGGTTACCAGCTCGATGCCGAATCGATCCAGAAGGCGAATCAAATTACAGCCGATACCGTCACCCAGACAAACAACCCTGCCCAGGCCGTTGCTGGTGCAAATATCATTTATACAGACACCTGGGTCAGTATGGGTCAGGAGGCCGAAAAGCAAAAACGCTGCGCCGACTTTGCCGGCTTTCAGGTAAACGCCGAGCTGCTAAAAGCCGCACCGCCTGATGCAAAGATTATGCACTGTCTGCCGGCTTATCGAGGCCTCGAAATAACCGATGATGTTGTCGAGTCGCCAAATTCCATTATATTCGACCAGTCTGAAAACCGCTTGCATTTCCAGCGGGCATTGCTAAAAAAACTAATGAGCTGATTGGATAATGGAAGACGAATATTTGCCAGATTACATCAAAGATAACTATGAAGTCTTTGGCAGATTTACGTTTGATGATCTTTTCAAAAGGCTCTTAGCTGATGGTTACGACAACGAAGAGGCAAAAGACATAATTTTGTATAACTGTGCACTGAGTACGTTAGTAATGCAAGAGAGGCTATACAATGAGTATTATTTGGAAATATCGGTAAGCGACGGGATGGCCCCTGATCTTCTCGATATGTATAGAGAGGCATTTAAGAAAGCCGCATTTAACAAAAATTAGGGTGATTCTCCTTTAGCGTTTTATGTCAGGTAACACTAAGAAAATTCTCGTTGCTACTACTAATCCCGGCAAAGCGGCTGAATTGCAGGCAATGCTCGACGCCGACGTTAACTGGCTTACACTGGCCGATTTCCCGGATATCCCCGAAGTCAAAGAGGACGGCACCACTTTCATTGAAAATGCCTCCAAAAAAGCCCTCGGCTACGCCAAAGCGACCGGTCTCTGGACCATTGCCGATGATTCAGGCCTGGTAATCGACGCCCTTGATGCTGCCCCCGGCATAGAATCGGCAAGATTCTCCGGCGTAAAAAGCCCGGATAGAACGCTGATAGACCATAAAAACATCGCAAAGGTCTTGGAACTATTAAAGGGCGTCCCCTTCGATAAACGAACAGCAAGATTTGTCTGCTCTCTGTGTCTGGCAAATCCCGATGAAATCCTAATCCAAACGCAGGGGACACTGGAAGGCTTGATAACCGAAAAGGAAATCGGAGAAAACGGCTTTGGCTACGACCCCGTTTTTTTCGTCCCGCACATGGACAAAACCGTTGCCCAACTGAACCGCGAGGAAAAAAACGCAATCTCGCACCGTGGCAATGCAATCCGAAAGTTAAAACCCCTGCTCGCTCAGCTCCTGAAAAACAGCGAAGTCGAGTGCGACAAAACCTCCAAAAATTAATACAAGAGGAGATATTATGAGTACCATAAATCGAAGACGTTTCCTCAAAAGTTCCATTGCGGCTGCCA
>JBARPZ010000186.1:0-18926 GCA_049643445.1 Sedimentisphaerales bacterium | reverse complement strand
GTACTATGCTATACTCCAAGAGCAAGGATTACCTCACGGAACTCTATTTGATCCGAGAGCTGAGGGCGGAACGTATCCATCACCTTTTAATCTGACCAGTGCCATATACCATGTCAGTGGGGCAAGCAGCTTCACATTTGAGTGCCCACATGGATTGAGCACCGATAGGGCATGTAAGGTGCGATTCGAGGAGATTCTTGATATTCAGCTTACGCTTTATGAGGCGATGATGCAGCACGCGCTTGCTAAGAGGAGATAGACAGGCCAAAATGTAGAATCATCTTCTTAACAATAAAGGGTATACAAAGATCAAGAGATTGTGAAATAAGTTATGTGAAGAAATATGGTTGGATCGTTGCAGGACTCTTGTTTGGATTTATCGTTAACGGAAAAGATGGATTTGCGTCAATCAGTAATGAAGGTAGAGTATTAGAAGTTGAAACCAAATAGCAAATTCATGGCAAAATCCGGCAATGTTTCAACATAGAGATGCGAGATAGGTGTTTAACCATACCGGATCGATGCTCCCTTGAAAAAAATGCTCACAAATGCCACGGGCTACGCATTGACCTGGACAACATTTGATTGGCAGTTGTATCGTTAATGAATTGTTCACGTTCGGGATCCCATTTTAGTTTTCGGCCGGTGAGCATCGCTATATTACCAAGATGGCAGATAGCCGCAGAGCGGTGTCCGACTTCAGCAGGAGCAATGGGATCCTTGCGGGATTTAATACAATCGAGAAAATTCTGCTTGTGGTCATTACTTTTATATAGGTGAATCTCGTCAGGTCCTATCACTGCCTTTAAAAGCGATTTCGGAGATGCATCGAAAGGTGATGTCTGTATCCATCCTTCGCTGCCTTCGAAACGAATTCCCCATTTGCCGGACTTGAAAAGCAATTTGGCAGCATCGTCATAAGTGTATTCTATGTCCCAATCTGTTGGCGTGTTGAAAAGTCCGTCTCTGGGAAAATCCCCTTTGCCCTGGATTTCGATCGGTCCGCTGCGGTCAGTTCCCAAAGCCCACTGGATAAAATCGAGTGCATGGACACCGTTGTTTGTAACCTGTCCGCCAGCATAATCCCAAAAAAACCGGAAGTAATAATGACATCTCTTTTCCGTATATGGAGCCCAGGGTGCCTGACCCAGCCACATCTCGTAATCAAAGCCTTTCGGAACAGGCATAACCGGCTGAGGTGGACAGGAAGGCCCGCCGCCAATACTGCACATTACTGTGTGCAGCTTTCCAATTCTACCGTTACGTATTAGCTCACATATATATCGCCGTGTTGAGTTCGAACGATGTTGGGTACCTGTCTGTAGAATACGTCCATACCGTTTGACAGCATCGGCAAGGATGCGTCCTTCGGATATCGTCAAACTCAACGGCTTTTCACAATATACATCCTTACCAGCCTTGACCGCTGCAAGTGAAATCGGCACATGCCAATGGTCCGGAGTAGTTACAACAACCGCATCGATATCCGCGCGTCCAATCAGTTCACGAAAATCTCTATAACCAGTGCACCCTTTAAACCGACCTAATCTGCTTTTCTCCACGTAGTATTCATTAACTTCTCTTTGGGCCGGTTCACGTCCCAGGTCCTTACCCTTATTGCCATAGCCGTTTGCGTTTGGACCGTATTCGGTCCGACCCGATGTAACCAAATCACAGACAGCCACGATTTGGGCATCCTTTTTGTTCAGGAATCCTCTCATGTTGCCCATTCCCATTCCGCCTAAGCCTACGCAACCCATAACAATCCTGTTGCTTGGCGCGTTCGAACCAAATACCGAGGATGGTACTATTGATGGAATACCCAATGCTGCCATAGCTACTGCACCGCTTTGCAAAAACCTCCTGCGGGTCATCGTCGTATTTGTAGTAGCCATTACAAACCCCTTTTTTCAAAATAGACTTAGTATTTACTCATCTGGATGTCTTTAATATGCTTTCCGTCCTCACGGGATTACTTGGATTGCGGAAATCCAACACCAACATTCTTGGCCCTCTACAAATGCTGATGATGCCGGATTGATACTCAGAGCGGATATAAGGTGAGCTATACAAGGGATACTCATGCAACGACCAGTTTCCCCCATTCACTACCGCCTCACCTTTGTTCGTCTGGCCGGTAGTATAGGTGTAAATAATCGTGTCGCCTTTCGTGCTGGTATAGCTCGTTTCTTTGCCTGTATCTTTGCAAGCAGATTGAGTGCCTTTAACTGCCTTTTGAAAAGCATGAAAGTCGTCAAATTCATTTTCACGGGCTACTTCCAGAATGCCTGCCTTGGCCAAGGGGAAATGGATAATTCCTACGAACACGACTTCTGCCGGAGTGGAAATCATCCAGAAGTGATATTCTGATTTAGGTGTTTTCTCCCTGATATACTCGCCACCGTCCGCTGTAAGATTGTGGTTATAATCCATAAACTCACCCTTATAGAACAGCACGTTTTTATACTGCATATTGGCAGTGTTGGTGTTGATTTCCGTAAGATTATTCACTTCGCCCGTACTTACATCCAAGTTGCGTTTTGGTCCCAAGATCTTGTGCGGGGCGGCGAAGGTCAATTCCCAGGTCTGGGTATTGACAAAATCTCGCGTTTTTCTGGCAGTCACATGATTATCCAACTCGATTCTGTCTTGGACCGAACCCAGGCTATACGTAGGCGTGATATAGTAGTACATATCCCACTCGTGGTAAGTACGTGGATAATACCCGGTTCCGGAGGACCGAACGGGCCTGCGGTGGCTTTTATATTCATAGGGTAGGCGTTGGTCGCTGTCGGCAATCTCAAGAACCACCTTTGGCGGGCGGAAATCGGTTGTCGTGACAAATCCGTAGTTAAGAATCTGATGGGTCCGCAGATACTCCGGGATCGGGCTATGGCCGAAAAACTGGTACCCGGTTACATAGAAACTGTCCTGTGTACCGTCGTTGTGTTCGGCCACCCCCGGCGAGTGATTCTGATGGGCCCGGCACCAGGGACCGCCACGCACATTTCTCAGGCTGAGCACTGCAAAATCCGCCACCATCTGATCAATAGCTAAATGCGCCCAGCGCTTTAGCTTCTCATCGGTACTGAAATCATAGATATTCAACAGCGGCAGCAGCGACCGGTCCAGATAATGAGGGGAGTTCACCTCGTCACGACCGTACTTGCCCTGGTATTGCACCCACTCGATGAATTTCCTGCGGACAGTCTGGTACTTCAGTCCCTGGCCAAATTCCTGATCCAGAAGCAGATACGCGCTGAAGGCCACAATTGAGTGGTTTCCATGCACTCCGTATCGCTCAGGGCTCTTGCTTTTTGGATGATCAAATTTGTCTTTGTATTGGCGCAGGATCTTACGTAAATGTCGCCGGGTGTCCGGATCCAGCAGCGTATCCTTGAACCGAAAATAAGTACGGATATAAATCAAGACCGGCCACTCGTCCGCCATAATCTCTTCCGAGGTGGCGAAATATCGATTGGCCTCGGCGATACGGATCCCTTTAGCCAGGCAGGCATGGTAATACTGCCAGCGAACCCGGTACGAATATTTCTTGTCCGAAGGATTTAATTCCAACATTTTTCTGTCAGTCAGCACGTCGAGCAGTTTATCCCGCCGTTGTGCAAAACTCTCAGCCCGACCGGTTTTGAACTGCGCGCCAAAACAGACTGCCAAAGCAAGAACAAGCAGTGTACATGTTGATTTGTTTTTCATGCCAGCTTTTCCTCAATAGCAGTCTCTGTTTGCTTGTTTGTACTACAGGCTACTATCACAATGGTCTTCATTATCTTGCCCCTGTTCTCAGGCGATGATACCTTCGCCAATCAGTTCACTGCCGGCGTGCTTTCTGATAACGGCGTTCCTGGTTTTGCCTGTTCGTTTTCTCGATCAATTCCTTTATCGAAATCGGGACACCGTTTTGGGCCTTTGAGGCATCGGCAGCACTCATAAAAGCATAAATCTCGATTGTTTCTTCCGCAGAGACCGGGACTTTGCCGGTTTTGAAGAACCTGATGATTTTGTCAACGAGCGGTTTGTAGCCGGCGGATTTGCCTTTGGTCATACCGTTGGTGCCATAAATCAAAACAGGGGCCTCGCTTTTACCACCGCGGAGGTCTCTGAAAGTCCCGATTCGACCGTCCTTCCAGATCCCGACAACCATATCTACGTTTTGAGTCCGGAATCGGCTGACCCTCTCGCAGCCCTTTCCCATGACCGCAAACAGCGCTGTCACCGGGTGTATCCCGTACAGGTACAGGTCGGGATGATGCCCGGCCCAGGAACTTGAGCCAAACACGTCGCAGCTCTTGACTTTGCCAATATCTTTGTTGTCCTGCACTCCTACGATTCCTTCGCCGTACCTGAAAGAAGAACTCGACCAGCACGGCACATTGTTTTCCCTGGCGAGTCGAAATATCTCAATCACATCCGCCAGGCTTGCGGCTACGGGCTTGTCGATGAACACGGGTTTCTTCGCCGCTATCACGGGCCTTACCTGTTTCAGATGAGGTCGGCCATCGACGCTTTCAAGTAATACACCATCAACTTTCCTGCAAAGCTCTTCGATAGTGTCTACAATCTCAAGGCCAAATTGACTGCGCAATTGTTCAGTAAATTTTTCGACCCGGTTAGCTGAAGCTGGCATATCAGGTGAACCGCCGGAGAAACCGGCCACAACCTTACAACCGTAGTTGTTCTTTGGATTGTTGATAATCTGCGTGAAGGCTATCACATGTGAGGTATCGAGACCAATCATTCCAAGACGCATTAACTTCTCCTCAGCCCGGCAGATGGGACAAAACATCAGTACCACACTAAACAATATAGCTGTTATTGGAATTTTACTCATTCTCAGACACTCCTTCAGATTTACATTGTTTTTGAGCAGACAAAACGACTTTTTCAATGATACTTTGTAAACGATACTATAATATATCCATACTATCAAACGGGTATTGTGATATTGACTTGATATTTCAAGAATTTTAGCTATGATTGTATACCCTCATACTATCCCTATAAATGTTTGGATAGGACTCTCGAGCAAAAAGATATGGAGGTTGAAATGAAATCAAGACGATTTTTGCCCAATGCAATTACAGGGTTTTATGTTTTTGTCTTGCTTATCACAATCGCTCCCCAAAAAGTTTTGTGCCGTGAAGAGAGACCCAACAGCGAAAAATACCTCAAAGCTGTTCAGAACTTCGCAGATACAGTGATTGAAAAAGGACGCGATACGTATGGAAATAAGCATACACCTCTATTTGTAGACGGCCTTCATGCGAAAAGTCTCAAACCTGTAATATGGAAAAAAGATGGACAATCCTGGTTATTATCCAACTTTGCCAGCCAACAACCTCTCATTCGTACTCTTGACGGCCTAAGCACTTTGACGGTGGATACCAAATATCGCCGGGCGGCTGTAGACGCAACCCGTTACGCGCTGAAACATCTTCAATCCAAGAACGGTTTGCTTTACTGGGGTGGCCATCTGGCCTGGGATTTGGAACAAGAGCGTCCGGTTGGTCAGTATGCGGGTATTCATGAAATGAAAGGCCACCAGCCTTATTACCGATTCATGTGGGAAATAGAGCCTGAATCCACACGCAAATTGATGGAAGCGATCTGGGCCACTCATATCCTTGATTGGAATCGTCTTGATTACAATCGACACGCTAACACAGAAAAGCCGGCAGAGCCCAAATGGGACCATGAATTTGACGACAATATCGAGGTGCCTTTTCCTGCGAAAGGCAGTAACCTATCCTTTGTCAACGTGACACCACCTCTCATACACAGCGGAACCATGCTCGCTGTGCTGGGGCAAGATAAGGATGCTCTAAGGTGGACACGACGACTAACCTATCGTTGGCAACAAGGAAAACATCCCAAAACAGGATTGTGCGGGGGACAACTAAGCTATCGCAAGCACGATCGGGCACAAGATGCTCTCGGACACGTTCATCCATTGATTAATGAAGCCAGGATTGTTGCCTCATATCATCAAACATCCCGTTACCACCATTTGCCGTTAGTTCAAATGCAGGCTGGTGAAACATTGCTCAAGGCAGGAGGAAAATACGCAGATGTGGGACGTGAATTCATCGCATGGGCACTTGAGGACCTGAAGATATATGCCCGCCGTAGTTATAATTCTGACAAGGGACAATTCATCGCTTTGATGATAGATGGCACTCCTCTAAAATGGAAAGAAGCCAAAAAGGGATATTACATACCTAAGTCATTCGCTCCTCGTAATCCCGATGGGGCCCTCTTATGGGGATATGCTATGGCTTATCGTCTTTCCAAAGATGAGGCGCACTGGAAAATAGTTCGTCAGATAGCACAATCTATGGGGATAGGTGATATTGGTTTATCCACCGGGAAAAAGCAAGCTTTGAATTTCGATACGGTTCTGGCAGATTGGCGTATGATTTATGTCCTCCTGGAATTGTATCGTGCAGAGGGAGATCACACGATGCTGCGGTTGGCAAGTCGCATTGCAGATAATCTTTTGAAATTACAAAAAGAAACCGGTTTATTTCCACAGCCAGGTCGGGATTATGCCAGGACCGGTGACGAGATTCCTCTGGCATTATTGCACTTGGCAGCAGCCCTGGAAGGCAAAAGCGATAAGATGCCCCAGCCCGTGTTTGACAGCCGATTTTTTCATTGTGAATACCACGGCGAATTGGAAGAACATCAAAAGAAACGTTCAGATAAGCGCACATATGATAACCTTGTTTTTTATGGGTTTCCTTAATTAATACTATGAAACTGTTGAACTTAACTTTGGATGCAAAAAACGGTAACCTGCGGCAGTTACTCGTACTGTTCGTAATAACCATCTGCATCGTGTTAAGCAGTAAAACCGCCCCGGCAGCTGAACCGGGTGCTCCTGATGCAGGAACTGATCAGGCACAGTTGGTGTTCATCAACACAAGTTTCGAAAATGCCTGTCCTTTATACTGGGAGGTCGATTCGGAGGGAATCATCAACGTTTACCTGGTTTATGATCAAGAGCGCTCATCACAGAATCGTGCAAACGGTCATTGGTTCTTTCAACTGCAGGCGAAAAAAGGAAGTGATCTGACAATCATATTGAATAATTTTGACAACGTCTGGAACGGCAAAAAAGGCTCACCAATTAGCGACCGAACAATATGCTTCATCTCTAACGACGGCAGGAAGTGGCGTGCCGTTGGCACGAAGAAGATTGATGGCAACCGACTCGAACTCCAGATTCACATGGACCAGGACACGCTTTTTGTGGCCCGGCTGGAGCCTTATCGTTTATCTGATCTTGAAAAACTGAAGAAAGAAATCCGCAATCATCGGCTTGTGGCCATCTTGCCCATCGGCCATACAGTCGAAGGACGGGAACTCGAAATCATCCGGATCGGCAATCCTGACGCGCACTACCGCGTTCTGCTGCGAGCAAGGGCGCATCCATGGGAATCAGGCGGGAGCTGGGTTTTGCAAGGATTGGTCAAGCGTTTATTACGCGATGATAAGGACTCACGTCGTTATTTGAGCAAGTATTGTGTCTACATTATGCCGATGGCCAATAAGGATGGTGTGGTGCGGGGAAGAACCCGTTTTAATCTGTTGGGCAGTGACTTAAATCGAAACTGGGATGAAGCTGCTGATCAGTATTATGCTCCCGAGAACTACGCATTGGAATCGTGGATCAAATCTATGATTTCCAAAGGACAATCACCTCATTTGGCTATCGACCTGCACAACGACGAATCAGGCAAGCTTCATGTCAGTCGGCCGAACATCGATCTCGAAAATTATCTTACTCGCATGGAACTTCTGGAACGATTGTTGCGAAAGCATACATGGTTTACGGAAGGCAGCACAGGAAAAGGCTATCGTAATCCCGGTACATTTGGTGAGGGATTGTTGGAACGCTACAGTATAGTTGCGTGTGTACTGGAACTTAATGCAAATTGGATTGCAGGCCTGAAGCAATATCCATCTGGAAATAACTGGGAACTGTTTGGGCGGCAGCTCTGTGAGGTGTTCTTCCATTATTTTGATTCTAAACTATGGGAAATCGAAAGCAAATCCTGAAGATTGTTATTCTTTTATTCTGCATGGCTCATTCACAAAGATAATCAGGGGAAGCCACTAATGAAAAAATCAGTGCTATTTTTATTTTCTGTGATCCTATATGTAAATGCAGTTAAAACAGGAAGCTGCGTTTCTGTACCTGATGCCAGTAAGATCATAAATCCACATAAGACAGGCACTCCCATAATCTTCGACACCGATCTTGACTCCGATGTGGATGACGTGGGAGCCTTGGCTGTTCTACATGCCTTAGCAAATAATGAGGAAGCGAAAATCCTCGGTATTATCGTAACCAGTGACGATATGTACTCGCCTCTTTGTGCCGATGCAATCAACACATACTTTCGTCGCCCTGACATTCCTATCGGAGTAAGCAAGAACACGAAACTCCGCTCTTTCTCACGATATACCAAGAGCATCGCAGAAGAATACCCTCACGACCTACGGTCTTATGGCGATGCTGAGAATGCCATCTCTCTATATCGCAGGATCCTTACCTCTCAGCCTGACAACAGTGTGCATATAGTTACTGTAGGCCATCTAACAAATCTAAAGAACCTGCTGCTCTCCCAGGCTGATACGCACAGTCCGTTGGGTGGAATTGCTCTGGTCGAGAAGAAAGTCAAACTGTGGTCTTGTATGGGGGGCAAGTATCCCAAAGGCAAGGAACCCAACTTCTATCGCCCTGATCCCGGTTCAACAGTTGTCTGTGTTAGCCACTGGCCTAAGCAGGTTGTGTTCTCAGGGGCGGAAATCGGTAGTGCCATCAAGACAGGCGGGGAGACTTTTAGGAAACAAACTTCTTTACAGGGTCCGGTTAGCCGAGCCTACGAACTGTACAATCGCTTTCGAGGGCGGTCCAGTTGAGACCAAACCGCCGTCCTTTATGCTGTTCGAGGCAGTGGTAAGTACTTCTCCGTCCATACACAGGGGTACAACCATATCTTTCTTGATGGGAGTAATGAGTGGAGGCCATCTCCCGATAAGGATCACGGCTACCTGCTGAAGAAAATGAAACCGGGAGAACTCGCCAGAATAATTGATGGCCTAATGATTCAAGAACCAAAGAATTGATTTATATCAATAGGGACAAAACATTTGATTTAATGCACGATAAACTTAAAACGCTGTCTGGAAGAAGATAGAAATCAATAGATAGTGCAAGTCTGGTTATACAAATCCACTCGTGAATTACGACATGCTAATCAATGCGAGGAAAGATAAACAGAAACACAAGTGTGTACTCAAAAGAAACGGGCATTGACTCCATCGCTAAATTTTGATTATTTTATAATTCACTGATATTACTGCACTTATGGAGTGGGCTTTTTTGCAGAATTGGCAGATAATGGGATTCCGGGTTGTAGGCAGGTTGTGTGTGTGTCACGAAAGCTGAAGTGGGCAGGCTGGGCAATCCAGCCTGGTCACTATTTCTTCCTCGTGATGCCCTTTCCCAATAAAGGTAGGACTTCATTTGCTTCGGTGGGGCCATAGTTAAATATGGTAAAGCCCCCTGTATCGAGTCGTCGTGTGATATTGATCTGCTCAATTAGTTTGCAGATGTCAGATGAGTTGCTCCAGACACTTAAACCGATTCCAGGATAACAAGGGACATTTCCGGCCCACGTAAGCTGCGGTTCAATCATGTTCTGGAAGTGGCTGCTTGAGTCTGTGTAGTCCATAGGGCAGACGAAGTCAAGAAAGCCACGGTCACACCATAACTTCCAATCCTGACCAACAGTATTACGATCAACCGGCCAGTTTCTAAAAACTGCAGCAGAGATCTTGATGTCTGGTCTTATTTTCTTTGCCCGTTGGGATATGGTAGCCACGACAGTGGTTATTTGCAAACGACGGAAGTCCAGCCATTTTTCACTCAGGCTTTCATTATTTCTCAGGTCGGTGGGCCAGTTATTGACCTTTCTGCCAATGCTGTTCTCAAACCGTAGACGACAGCCTTTGCAAAAACAGCCCTCCTTACCAGGATAGCGTATATAGTCGAAGTGCAGTCCATGGACGTCGTACTTACGAGCGACTTCGAGCATAGACTCAATCTCCAGATTCTGGTTGTCCGGGTGTGATGGACACAACCAGCGTTCATTCGATGAGCCATCATAATTGACCTGAGTTCGTTCCTTTGCTTTCATCCTGGCGATGAACTTTTTGTCTGTTGCCCAACCCATATTGTAGTTGACTTTCCAGATATGACATTGAAGGCCGTATTTCTTGCATGCTGTCAGGCAAAGGGCGATTTGGTCGCCCTTTTCCTTTACGGCTGCAACGACAGGCAATACCTCACTGTTATAAAAGGCTGCACCTCCCCAAAGCATGTTAGGCAGGATAGCGGTGAAGCCGTTCTCAGTCAAAACTTGAATGGCCCTGTCCCATGTCAGGCCAGCCACCCCAAAGGCACTGTGACACCAGAACGCCCGATGTTCTCCATAAAGAGGTTTTTGAGCTAAGCAATATGCGTCTATCATAGACCCCTGGGCTTTTTCAGCAACGGCAATGGCTTTGGAGAAGTCACCCTCAGATAGCAAATCCAGGCCCTGTTTACGAAGTCCGGCGGAACGTTCCAGAGCTAATCCGGCAGGGCTACCTTTGGAAATGAGTTTTGCTATTCCCTGCTTAGACGAATTGTAGTCAACATAGGGCCCAAGCCGGCCGATACGGTCAAGACAGCCCTTGGCTGCTTCACGCCATAGTTCGGGCGCGAGGTTTCCGATCATAGCGAGCAGCAACTGCAGTTTGTTTGCTGAATCATCAGATAAAAGCACATGCGTCAGGAACATACAGTTTTCGCTGATTACAACGGCGGGTTCATCTGTAGATTGGTTGTTGTTGCTGTACCACAATGCAGCGATGCGACTGCGGCCTTCTACAGCAGATACGTCATGTATGTTCCAGGAAGCCTGCTCGGTAACAACTGGTATTCCTTGTAAACCTTTATTGAAGGGACGAATCGAGGCAAAATAACCCTGATATTTCTGGCGAATATGAGGACCGACGCGAATACCCACCATTGGTTCAAAACGCCTGGATAGTGTATAACAAGCAATCAGCTTCCCACCGGTCTGAAGGAATTTGGCTATCTCTTCCGTTACTTTATCCGGTATCTTCGGATTGTACGGTAGAATCATGAGCTTGATACCTTTCAGTCTCTCTGACGTGACATCAAGGTCGCTGAGGACTATGTATGAAAGACCAGCCCTGTCAAGAAACTCGGCCATGATGTTGGCGTATTGTTTAACAGCCTTTAATTCGTTAGGTGTTTCGTTTGCTACTGAATCACCACGTACAATGATAATTTTGCCACCTGAGCCAAACAAACCCAAAGCTGTAATGTAAAACGCAGTATCCACGTTTTGACCGCGCCATGCGGAAATTCGAATCGTATCGACCTTGCTCCATCCGGCTGGGCGGCCTTCTATGTCGGTCGAATTCTTGTGAATTTTCACTACCGTCCATCCGGCCGAGGTAGGGGCAGCGAAATTCCCTCTGTACCAACCATCCCCACTGTGCAAGTAAACGCTAAAGCTGCCTATGGGTGATGCATCGTGACAGTAAAACAAAAATTGCAGGCCCTTGCACATCGTAAGATCCAGTTTGAGTTCTCTATCCCAGGAAGACCGGTCAAACTTAGTGCCATGGAAGTTACAGGGCATTTTCAATGCTTTTTTGCCTTCAATTTCTACTAACGAAACCGATTTGTTGCCGGTCATTGGTCTCCAGGATGTTTGAGATGCTTGCTGAGAATACGATAAGTCGTCGATGATTTCGTAAGTTGTCTTGGGAATTGGCGGCACCGGCTCCGCAATAGCAACAGGTTGAACAACACAGGCAACAATGAACACTACTGTTAATTGAATGGACATAAGGTATTTTCCAAAAAGGTAATTGCTTGTTCTTGTGTTTCCCATATTCGCAAACAGGGTGGTTCTGATGGTCATAAAGCTCCGTTAGAAGCTATTCGACCTCAAAGCATCGGCTGGTGGCATAAACATGCACACCGAAGCCTCGAATTCCATCACGAATAATCCCTTTTTTCATAATATGACTCTCCTCCGAGTAAAGTCTGTAAAGCGTCTTTCCTTCTATTTCTTTTGGCAATTGGCTGACAGTGAAAGCAATACCCTGATTGTGCTCGTTAACGGCAATCAATACCCATTCTTTGTCGGTCTTGCGAAGCAATAACTGTGGTCCCTGTCCATCAATGGAGCCATAAGTTTCATCTGCAATTGCGACCGGCATAGTTTTTGGATGCTGACCGAGGATTGCCGGCTCAAGAGCACGTAGCTCACGGGCAATTTTCATCAAATCCCGCCATAAGGAGCTGTCCTTCTCAATATAGTGTGTGCCCCAGTAAAGGATCGCGTTTGCTCCATGCACAATAGCATCATAAGCCATAAAACGGGTTTCGTGGAAGTTGGGGCGTCGGCCTTTAATAGGATCTGCTTCTTTCTCGTCTTCTTTCTTGAGATCCCGCCAACCGAATCCTTGTAGCACCATCCAAATCGATTTACCTGGAGCCGCCGCACGCATCCTGTCTGTATAAGCTCCCACAGAACTAAGGTTTGTGTCCTTTAAACCACTGTGTCCGTTACTGGGATTGAAAGGTACTGGGTAAATATCACAGCCGGCAGCGTCAACCGCCTGGTTATATTCCTGTAAGCTTTTGATAGAGTTTCTGGGGGCATGATTTTGCCAGATAATATGGCTGGGATCCAACT
Source organism: Sedimentisphaerales bacterium (assembly GCA_049643445.1). Lineage (GTDB taxonomy): Bacteria > Planctomycetota > Phycisphaerae > Sedimentisphaerales > Anaerobacaceae > CS2-K091. Next base: position 6,117 of record JBARPZ010000186.1, on the reverse strand, counting down.
GCCGTATGACTTTGCAGCCTCGCGCAATAGCTGTGCTTAGTCTATCTACCTCGGTTGGACAGTTTGATTCCTTCCAGTCAGGATGTGGGTTTTTTACTTGAAGCTCTTTCCACAGATCGTCATAGATTTCCTCGCACCTTTTGAACAATCCACGCTGATTATAATCATTGGCCTTTTCCAGAAGAGATGACCATTTGGCAATGCTTGTGTCTGTGGTGTTGGATTTGGCTTTCTCTATGTGTTTTCTTAGTTCGAGCTGCTGTTCGCCGAATACCCAGTGAAAGCGTGACCACCAGATATTCCAAAGAACTTCATCAGGCAGCTCCCAGACCAGCAGCGCCGGATGATTTTTAAAGTCATTTATGATTTGCGCCAGTTTTTGTTCAGATTTTTCGTCACCTTCTTTCAGCTTAACAGCCGACCCTATGCAAATCCAACCGTAGAGCTTATGTTTGTGTATCCTGTCCAGGGTTTTTATGTCCTGTGAGACCCGAACTAAATTGAACCCGTTTTCGGCTATTTCTCTTAGTATTGCATCTTCTTTAGGCAGCTCATATAAGCCTATGATCAGCCGATCAGTTCCATTGATTTTCAAAAAATCATCCTGGTTGAAGTGACTATCCCTTGTGTGTCCGGCACTCTTCATGACAATGTTCTGTGCCTGGATCCTTACTGAAAAAAGACAAGCCAACAATGACAATACTAATGAGAACAGGACTTTATGAAGTTTTATATTATCCATAGCTGAATTGACCATCCAATTTATGTTCGAACGCTTTCTGTTTACAAAAGAGTACTATCTTTCCGGAGCATAATCATACCACTTACACCAAATTTACGAGTTGAGGATTACTTAGCATATCACAGTAGACGTTAGTATGCAAGAGGACGCCTATGAAGAGTTTAAAGTCAAATACTAAAATCCCTGTTGCCACAATTTTTTTTGAGGCATCCATTATAAGATTTAAAAAAAGGACATTGAATCAATTAAGAGTTTTTGTGTCGCGTAGCCGATACAAATGCTGGATTGGACTGAACCGGGGCCGAATCTTTTGGAATTTTAATAAGGAAACGGATTCTGTTTCATGGGTGAACAGTGATCTGAGTAGCGAGATTAGATAGTGCCCGATTAGGGATTGGTTGTTCTCTTAGGTGCGATCGGTGGCTTATCAGGCATAACAGATGATCAATTTGGAGTGTTTTTTCGCCGGATATATGGCCCGGTATTGTCATGTACACTGAAGTGTCATGTTTCGGATGAGACTTGATCGTCGATGAGATGAAGCCAAGCTGTCTCATGGTGGTGCTCTTCCCTGGCGGGGCAGACGCTGTATCCAGATCAGCGTGCCCTTCTGGCAGTGGGGGCATGTACTACGATCAGAAAACTCTATGTATAGTATTCTAACTTGGTCCGCTTTGTTGCCTTCTGACTGTCAGACTTATTGACTAATTTGTAGCATTGTTCCTCTGTAGTATATATTTGTTTTTTTGGATTCTCTGTACTATAAATGGGGAATGTGGCTTTTATATCGATGATATTTATTGAATCTTGATCAGCAGGAGGTAGTTAGTATGAAACATATCGTTACTTTTTCCATTTGTTTTGTTCTTATCCCGTTTGTTTTGTCATTTGCTGAAGGCCCGGGAGGTACATCACCAATGGAACAATTGGACATCAGTGTTCGGGATATGACCGGGTTAAAATCGTTGCGACCTGTAACAGGTGGTGTTCCTCTGGCCCGAGGGGTAGCTCCCCAAGGATCTAATTTTGTCCTGTATGATGAGGATAATAGGCCTCTGCCGACTCAAGCATCTGTTATTGCGCGATGGAAGGATAGAAGTGCTCGCTGGGTTCTGCTTGATTTCCAAGCTAAACCTCCTCCTAAAGGAACAGCGCATTTTAGGCTTTGTTGGGGCAGAAAAATCAAGACAGTCAATCCTCAATTTCCAGTACAGATAAATGGTCAGGAAAAACCATCTCTTAAAACAGAAAACATCGTTCTTACACCGGTGAAAAACGCTCTGCTGCGAATTTCTAATCGAGTCGACCTCAAACTCTCCCTGACAAATAACAGAGGGCAAAATTGCAAAGGGATTGTTGAATCAGTAGAAGTTCAAACAAAGGGCAAACTCCGCTCCACCCTGGTCTTGAAGGGGGCATTTCGTCGCCGTAATGGAGAACGTGTTTTCGGCTTCCAGGTGTACGCTTCTGTCTTTGCCGGATTGTCAAAAGTATACCTTGAACCGCAAATTTTGATCGATTCGGAAAAAGGGGTGATACAGAATATTCAGGCTTTGAAGTTTGAAATAATTCCTCTCCAGCCAATCCGTTCTTTTAAAATAGGTGGAAAGCCCGGATGGAGTGGAAAACCATCTTCTCCCTTGCGTCTGTTGCAGACTGATGACGAGAGTTACTGTTTTGAAGGAATTGACGGGAGGGGAGCAAAAGCACCTGGATGGGCCGAGATAGAGGATGGACAAGGGGCTATAGCCATAGCCCTCAGAGATTTTTGGCAGCAATGGCCAAAAAGTATAGAAGTAGATTCAAAAGGATTAAAAATAGGACTGTTGCCTGAATTTGATAAAGGCGCTTTTAAGAATATTAAGCCATGGTATAAGTATCAATATTTATTCGAGGGCAACTGTTATCGTTTGAGAACAGGACAAGCGCCTCGATGGCGGATCTGGCTGGATTTGAAAGGAGATAGATCATCTCTGGTAAAACATGCCGATTCTCCGCTAATACCATCTGTAGATCCAGCTCAAGCGATTGCTTCTGGTGTATGGGATTACATCGCTGCTGCAGGAAGCCCAGGTATGAAAAAATACGATGATTGGGCGGACAATCTTTTCCATAACGGCTATTGCAACTCGATCAAAACACAGCGTGATTACGGACAGATGAATTGGGGGGATTGGTTTGGCGAGCGGGGTTGTAATTGGGGTAATCATGAATATGATACAGCCAAACATATGCTGCTGCAGTTTGCACGGACCGGAGATCCTAAATACTTTTACATGGGGGATACTGCCGCTCGGCACACAAGTGAGGTCGATGTCATCCAATTTATCAATGATGACTTAAAGAAACATTTCGAAGAAGATTTAGGGCGTCGCCCAGATTATCCAGTTCGTCCTGGTATGGTACATCAACACTGTGTAGGACATGTAAGCGGTTTTTACAGTGTTGAACGCATACGCGAACTATATGTTTCGCTTGGGGTTGGCAATAGCAAGAGACCATATCTTTGCCTGGATCCTTATAACATAGGACACATCTGGACCCAAGGAATGGTCTACGATTACTTTTTAACCGGTGACCCATGGATGAAAGAAACTGTAGAAAAAATTGGAGAGAACCTTGTCCAACTCGTTGAGCCGCGGAAGTTTAATTTCAAGACTGGCAGTCACGTTGGACGTCGTAACGGCTGGACAATGCTGGCCATAGCTGGAGTCTATGAGCTTGACCTTAACGAACGCTATCTTAATGCAATGAAATTACTTGCCGATGATGCCATTTCAACTCAAAACCCAGAATGTGGCGGCTGGCTTTGGAGGCTACCCGCGGGACATTGTAATTGCAAAACGAAACATCTCGGAGAAGCCGGATTCATAAGTTCAATCAGGATCAACGGATTAAGCCGATATTATCAACTCTCCGGGGATGGACGCATTCCCGAAGTTATAAAAAGAGCTGTCACGCATCTTAATAACGATACTTGGATAGAACAGCGTAACGACTGGCGCTACACATCATGTCCAGTAACAAGACCAATCGGCCAAACTGGCGTTACAATTTTGGCATTGGTAAATAGTGTGAAATTGAACCGCGAACCTGAACATCTTAGAATCCTGCGAAAAGCTTGGGATACAAAGTTTGAACGCCTTCTGACTGCACCTGCTGCAAGGCCAGGACTTGGTAAGACCTACTCGACTATAATGTATGGAAGTCCGGAGGCAATGAATCTCTTTGTTAATGGCTTAGAACAATAGTATGTGTATAGCTTGCCATTTGACTGATAGGTAGACACTTATGTGTAATATCCAGGCAGAGCTTATCTTTCAAACGAAAGTTGTAGAGGCATAGGATTTATATATTTGAATAATTCGAGATTATGAGTCCTGATCGTGTGTTTCGAAGTGAAGAGATTACTTTTGTCATCTCTTTTCACCAATCTGATGAGCAAATTCCACGAGCTTTGGCTATACAAATGTATACTATTTCTCACTTAATGCATCTTCTAAACCATAAGAATCTCGTCCCATCGGTCAGAACAGCACTGTCGGTGATTCTATGCCCATTGATGAAGGTGAAGATTGTGGTTCGCAGTTCGCAGCGTCGCCTGGCTGGTCAAGACCTGCCCGCAGAATAGTCAGACAAACTTCGTTTTTCCCGGCATGGCCATGGGTCTGATGGGCAAGTCCATGTTCCAGGTTAAGTTGTCGGGGATGAGTTGTTCCTCGGAATTCAGGGCTTCGGTCCAGGAGATCTCTTTTCCGGTGTAGGCAGCCATGCGTCCCATGATGGCCATGAGCGTGCTGTGAGCCATCCAGATGCCATCATTAATGGATTTGCCGCTACGGATGGAGTCGAACAATTCGTTGTGCTCGACCTGGTACATGTTGGATTTGGGACCGCGATAGCGCCAAGACTCCTTGCCAGTGATGGTGGGATCACTCCAGCCCTTGATGGTGCCCATACCCTCGGCGCCTATGAGGTAGTCCGAGTTGTCACCGTAGCAATTGCTGATCTGACGTTGGGCCATGAACGCACGGACTCCATCTGGGAATTCGTAGAAGATATCGATGTGGTCGAAGATATTGCCTTCGTTGTTTGGGAATTGGCGACCGCCGGTTGCCACCGCTTTGAGAGGGAGGACTCCATTCATCGCCCAGGCAATCTTGTCCACGCTGTGACAGGCTTGTTCCACCAGCCCATCCCCGGATAACCAGACGAAGTTATACCAGTTGCGGAGTTGCCATTCAACGTCACTCATGCCAGCGGGGCGCCTACTGGCTGCGGGCATGGATTTCACTGGTCCGGTCAGATAGGTGGCATAGACGGCACGAATGGAGCCAATGGCGCCTTGGTGTATCCGCTGGTAGAAGGCGCGACGCGCCAAGTGATACCGCCAACAGAAGCCGGCCACCAGAGATAGGTTCTTCTCCTTGGCTTTGGCGGCGGACTGGAGGACGGAACGCACGCCTGGGGCGTCGGTGGCCATGGGTTTCTCGCAGAAGACATGTTTGCCGGCCTCGACTGCAGCTCGGAGATGCTGCGGTCGGAAACCAGGGGGTGTGGTCAGGAGAACCACATCCACGCCACTATCGATCACTTTCTGGTAAGCGTCCAGGCCCACGAAGCACGCATTGTCGGGGACCTTGACGCGTTGCCCGAATTGCTTGTTGCCCTCGAGGTTCTTACGACTACTCTGCAAGCGATCCTCAAAGACGTCGGCCATGGCTGTTAGGACCACGCTTTCACCGGTTGTCAGGGCTTGCGCGGCAGCGCCAGAACCGCGTCCCCCGCAGCCTACTAGACCCACGCGAATTCGGTCGTTGTTTGCCCCATATGCTTGGGTGGCAATGGAGAATCCTGCCAAGGCGGTGACTTGGGTGCTGGTCTGAAGAAAACGACGACGAGTCATTGTATCTTTGTCCAGTTTCATAGGTAGGCTCCTTTCTATTAAGCTAACTATTGCTATTCGTTTGAGAATACCTGATGAGTGATCTCTTTTCGGGCGGTACGAACATGGACCCGCTGAGAACACCTTAAGAGGCATTTTCATGACGGAAATTGTAGCAAGATGTTGATGAGATGGCAAGAATGGCGATGTTTATAGTGTGCAAAGGCCAATCCAAGGTAGGATATCCGACAGTCCTTCGCCGATCATTTGGGGTGAAAGAAATGAACGCCCAATATAGTCAAAGGGCTGGCAGCTTGAGAGAGTTGTCAGCTCTTTTTGGTATAGTCCATTGAATCCTCTACAGGCCCGATATTTTTTTGAAAATTGCATCCATGGCCTAATAATCTACATTTTTTCGGGCTCGATTTACACAAAATCAGCATCTGTGGTGACAAAACGGAGAGTGTGCCAAGCTAAGCTGTTGTGAATC
>JBARPZ010000185.1:0-5851 GCA_049643445.1 Sedimentisphaerales bacterium | reverse complement strand
GGAGGAAGACGGTAAATATACATGGAGAGGAGATATCGTGGGTGAAAACTTCGACGGCAAGTACGAATCTGAAAAGGGAAAAACGGGCAGCTTCAAGATGCAGCCGATAACTCAATAGGCCCGGCTGAAAAATAAGCCTCGTTAATCTGGATTCCAGATTAGAAGGATCCAATCATGTAGGGTGCGATACATCACACATATTATGACTTTTAGCCACCGGCACTGTCGGGGGTTGTCATCCACTCATTCACTCATCTACTCAATCCATTTTTGCATTTTCACTTTAAATTTGCATTTTGAATTTTAATATTTAATTTTATTTCGCTGCTTATAAGTAGGCGAACAAGAAAAATCACTCGTTAATATCTCCCCCAAAATGCTACTTATAGTCTCGTAGACTATGTGTATCACTTGATCCATAATTGTCCGCATGAGTAAAAACAACATACTAAAAGAGTTTGCCCGTAAGGTAAGGACTTTGCGCCTTGATAGGGGCTGGTCACAGGAGGAACTTGCTCGTCGAGCTGATCTCCACAGAACTTACATCGGAGCAATAGAAAGAAACGAACGAAACGTCAGTTTAGTCAACGTCGAAAGGATCGCCAAAGCTTTAGGTGTAAAAGCAAAGGATTTGCTTTGAGTATTGTTGCTGAAAAAACAACTATTGCAAAGCCATTCTTAAAGTGGGCAGGGGGCAAAGGTCAACTTCTGGCTGAGATAGATAAGCGTCTACCATTGGAATTACAAACAGGAGAAATCGATACTTATTTTGAACCGTTCGTTGGTGGCGGGGCGGTTTTCTTTCACATCGCGCAGAAATATCCTGATATAAAACGGTTTTTCTTGTTTGACATAAATCCCGATCTGGTTGTCTGCTACAACGCCATCAAAAATGACGTAAGTTTTGTTATCGGTGAATTAGATAAGCTTAAAAAAAACTTTTTGCCACTTGCGAAATCGAAACGTAAAGATTATTATTATGATATTCGCACGGAGTTTAATGCAGATCGGTCTCCCGCAAAACTTATTTTCCTTAACAAGACATGCTATAACGGACTATACCGTGTTAACAAAGCGGGCTTGTTCAATGTTCCCTCAGGCGATTACAAAAATCCCGCTATATTCAACGAGGGTAACTTACGAAGTGTATCAAGTGTATTGCAAAAAGCTGAAATAATATGTTGTGACTTCGAACAAAGCCAGGAAAACATCACGGAAACAACGTTCGTATATTTGGATCCACCTTACCGTCCCCTAAGTCCTACTGCCGGTTTTACTTCCTACTCCAAAGAGGACTTTGGCAATGATGAACAAATTCGGCTTGCTGAATTCTGTAAGCAAATAAACGGCCGGGGGGCAAAGTTTCTTTTAAGCAACTCCGACCCTAAAAACGAAGACCCGGAAGATCACTTCTTCGAAGATAAATACAAGGGATTTGAAATTGATAGAGTCAAGGCAACCAGAGCAATCAACTGTAAAGCATCTGGTAGAGGTCAAATCAATGAATTAATTATTACTAATTATGTGAGGTAAGTATATGAAGTATACAGACTTTGCTTCGAAAATAAGCTTTTATGAGTTCTTCCAAGACGAGTTCAAACCACCTCACTTCAACACAGAAGATTATAAAAAAGAGATACAACTTTTAAAACCTGATTTAACAATTGAAGAGCTTTCGAAGAAATTAGGAGATGTTCCAAGAATATTTGATATTGTTGAAGAATTATTTCAACTAGTCCATTTTACAGATGCTCAGTATATACATTTTTGTTTTGACGTTAATACCTTAAACAATGCCGAAGAATCTTTGGTTTATAAATATATATCGAATAGGGTTTTTAGATTTGAAAATGGAAAGCCTAATACAAATTTCTTAAAAATCTATCAAAAACTAAGTGATGATTACACCAAGATGGATCAGCTTGCTGTCTTTTACACAAAAAGGACAGTTATTAAGTATATCAAAAAACTCTTAGACAGAACGAAAAGCACGAACAGAAGAATTCTTTATGACCATCTCCAGAACTCAATTGAAACACGACTTAGAACTGCAATTTACATAATCGAGAACCTAAGCGCCACAGATTTGTTAACAGCTGTAGATGTGAAGTCGTTCTTAAGACAAAAAAGGCATCCAATTGATACCAAAGGTCTTCATGGTCGGTTTGGAATCTCGAAAATCTCAAGAATTTTGCAGGATGCAGGATTTATTGATCTTACGAAGAAAATAGATAAAAAAGTGCTTGATGCTGAATCAGCGATTGATTCATCAAATGAATTCTCCTTCATAGGAGAGATATGTGTCCAAGGAATCCTTAAGAGGAGTAATCAGAAACTAAAGAAGTTTGATTTTGTTCTTATGCACAGAGGACTACCGAAAATTCTAATCGAAACTAACTTTTATTCCACCTCTGGAGGAGGAACGAAAATTGGTATTAATGAAAATGAATACACCGCTTTACATGCTGATATTCAAGAATTTAATAGAATTCATAAAACTGACCTCCATTTTATGTGGGTAACCGACGGAAACTATTGGTTGTCTTCCGGTGGTGAAGGTCGTTTAGAGAATTTGAAGGCGAAATATTTCAAAGGGCCGTTTGAATTGTTGAACTACAACTTGTTACGGGAATCATTACCGAAGATAAAGGAGAAAATTCTATAGTATAATGTGTCCACCAGATAAAGTAGACTATTCCCCAGAATATACTACCGTTTGGTCGTTTCCAGAGCGTGGGAGTTGGGCGACGCATAATCCGAAGTATCGGGGAAATTTTGCGCCGCAGATAGCGAGAAATATCATCGAGATGTATTCCGAGCAGGGCGATTCCATACTGGACCCGATGGTCGGGGCGGGGACCACGCTTATCGAGGCAAAGCTATTGGCAAGAAACGCCCTGGGCATGGATATCAACCCGGAGGCGGCCAAACTGGCCGAAGAGGCGTTAAAATTCAAACATCAGCCAGCCAGCAGGCAAAAGGTAAAGGTCGGCGATGCACGGGATTTGTCCTTTTTAGAAAATGATTCGTTCGACCTGATATTAACTCATCCGCCTTATATGAATATCATCAAATACTCCGAGGGCCAAATTGCGGAAGACCTGTCGAATATCGGCAGCCTGCCGAAGTTTTGTGATGAGATCCAGATTATAGCCAAAGAATTGTTTCGGGTATTGAAGCCGAACAAATACTGCGCCATCCTTATCGGCCAGACACGAAAAGGCAAACACATGGTGCCGCTGGCCTTTAACGTCATGGCCCGTTTCTTAAAGGCCGGCTTCATATTAAAAGAGGACATTATCAAGGTCCAGCACCATTGTAAATTTACCGAGCGGTGGAGGTGGAAGGCAAAAAAGGACAAATTTTACCTGATAATGCACGAGCACCTGTTCGTTTTTCGCAAGCCGGCTGAGGCCGAAGACCTCTCCCGGCTGAAATACAGCCGCCTCATTGATTAATACTCTTGTGCCCTTGTGCACTTGTGCCCTTCTCTGCGAGATACGATTTCGAGAGACGGGTCACGAGCGACGTGCGACGAAATGTCATGCTTGACAACATCACAATCTGTGGTATAATAGTTGACAGTTTCGGTGTGGATTATGTCTTGTTTTTCTTTTAGAAAAGGGGGCAAGGATAAAACATGAAACTTCAAACAGCAGAAAGGTGGGTGTGCATTATGCGGGTTTTTTGTCGTTGCTTGGTCAGTATCGCGTTGATAATGTTTTTGAGTTATGCGGCGTCGGCTCAGGGCGTTTCTGAGAAAGTTTCGCCGGACGGTTCGGCAGGGAAAGTCTTCAATATGTCTGGAGTGGGGGACATGGTGCAGGCTGCGGGTGATTTTCGGAAAGCGGCGGAGGCCTTGGAGCGCTTTGGGGGGATGTTGAAAGGGATTGTCTCGACCCTTTCAGAGGGCTTGGAGGAGAGCAGCAGGAATCATGCGGTGATGAGTGATTCATTCGACCCTTTTGGATTCAAGACGGCGTTTAAGACCATCCGGGAGCAGGGCCTGACGATTCAGAGGTTGCAAAAGGCGGAGATACGGCGTTTGAGAAAGGAATGTAGAGAGATGAAGAAGAGATTGGATGGACGCGACAGGAAGAGAAAGAAACAAAAAAGCGGGTAGCAGGAGTAGTTTCCCTACACACCCACCTCTGAATTGTCCAGGATTAGATATAAATAAAAAACTATTGAGGTTGAGACCTGTGGGGTAGATTCTTGTTTTTCTTTATTAGAATCTAAATGGGACAATAAGGAGCAGGGCCCCGCTTGACAACATCAAAATCTGTGGTAGAGTGGTTGACAGTTTTGATAAAGTTCAATATATATAGGGCTTGAATTGTGGAGCACTGCTTCAAAGACAGTGTCAAAGCGTGCAGTAGCACCATTTATGAAGATAAATGGGAAATCACGGTTTTAGAGTGAAATCACATTTTGAAAGGCAGAATCATGAATCTTCTGTTTAATCTTATCAACAGATTGTTCTTAAGATATTTCTCCTGGCTAATTCTTGCTGTTCTACTAATGATAGTAATCTACAGAATAGGTTTCCATATCCCTAATCCCTGCTTCAACGAAGAAGCCCTGAAAAGCCTGATGCCCAACTAACTCCGTGTAATCCGCCTGCCCGAATCCCGAATCCCTGCATGTATTAGGCAGGGATCCAGCATACGTATCTCCTTATGCAGGGACCCAGAATATTATAGCGGAGCGTTATCTCATCGGGGTGATATCTGTAGTAAATTTTTTTGTAAATAATGTTAGATTTCTATTGAACAATCCTGCGGTGTTTGGTATAATTGCAATCGCCATAGAAATGGCAGATATGTAGCGGAGAACCGCACGAGTCTTAGTATCAGCAGATACACACAAAAAACATTATTTTGCATCATAAATGCCAATGTTTTAAACATTTTGGTGTATTAATGGCTAAAAAACACCTATTTCGCTGCCTACAAATAAAAGTCCGCCCGAAGGGCCTCTACAGTTTTGCATTTTACATTTTAATCTTTGATTTCTCTCTCCAGCTCCTGGTCCCTGATCCCTGGCCCCTCGCCCCTAATGTCATTGTGTGCAAATACTTACGTGTTGATAAGGTGCTCTACAACTGTAGAGAAACATTTACAGATGTCATGAGCGCTTTACAAATCAGACCTTTTTGTACAAACAAACCCAATTTCCAAAAAAGTCAAATGGACGTAAATGAAGTATTAACAAGGGATTATGGTAAAAAGGACACTTGGTCAATTGGGAAAAACAAACCCAATTCAAACCCAATACAAACCCAATTCAAAGCCAATCTAAGCCAAAACAAACCCAATTCAAACCCAAACAAACCCAATTTCAGAGCCAAAAAAATGATGATGCGTTTGACGATTAACGTTTTTTGGCTTTACTTGTGGGGGTCAATCTGCATTAATCTGTGGCTTATGGATGAAATGACAATTAAAAAGCCGCCTGTCGGGCTTGCGGTTTTGGCGTTATTGGGGCCATCGTTTGTATGGGCGGCGGAGTATATCGGCTCAGGAGAAGTCATCTTAGCTACCCGGACGGGTGCGATCCTGGGGACGAGCGTTCTGTGGGCCATCGTGTTAGGTATATTCCTGAAGTTCTGGATAGGTATGAGCGGTGCGCGCTATACCGTGTGCACGGGCGAAGGTATGATCGATATGTTCGGGCGGATAGGGCCATGTAATTTGGTTGTCTGGGTGATTTTTGTAATACAATTTGTCTGTGCGATCTTCTCTATCGGTGCAGTGGCGACGGCGGCGGGTGTGTTTGTCAATAGTATGGTGCCGGCCATCGACCCGAAGCTGGGTGTGTGTATAGTCTCGCTGTTCGCAGTGAGTGTGGC
>JBARPZ010000184.1:0-6395 GCA_049643445.1 Sedimentisphaerales bacterium | reverse complement strand
GCTTTGTTTTGGCATAATATTGGCTTTAATTGGCTTTGATTGGCTTTGAATTGGCTTTAATTGGCTTTGAATTGGCTTTAATTGGCTTTGAATTGGCTTTGTTTTCCTAATTGACCAAGTGTCCATTCTGTCGTAATCCTTTGTTAATACTTTATTTACGTTCAACTTGACTTTTTGGAAATTGGCTTTGTTTTGCATAAAAAGTATATTTTTTCGTACGTAATCTTTCGTACTTCGTATTTCGTTAGTTAAGAGTGAGCTAAAGTGCCTAAAGTGAGCTAAAGTTGGATTCTCGATGCTAATAATTGGTAATTCCCCTAAGGTTTTTCCGTTTCGCTCTAAGACTATTCACTAACGATTATTTTTGACTTGGCCTGCTGGCTCTATGTCCTTGCTGCGCTGCAGCTTACGACTTGCGGCTCTCCGCTAAATACCTGCCATTTCTATGGCATTTTGTATTATACTGAACTTGCCCAAAATGTTCAATAAAAATCGAACTTTTTTCTAAAAAATATCCCGAGCGCAGCCAAAGAATCCGGCCTCCGAATTGACTGAACCTCTCTCCCTGTTATTACCGCTGTAGCTTTGCCCTTCTCATTTCAACGGCCAGTTTACTCATTATTGCACCTCCTTCAAGACGGCGAACTGACGCTGGTCCATTCTTTTTTCCAAAGCTTCGATTCTATCTTTCAACCGCTCATTTTCAACCTTAAGTTCCTTTATCGCCTCAACGAGGACAGCATCCAGTCCGATTGTTAACAATCCTTTCTCACAAGAGTCGTCATCAGGCGTCGTCACCACTCCAGGAAAGACATCCTCAACATCCTGAGCAATTAAGCCGATTTGCCTTTTACCATCGTCTCTGTGCTTCCATTCAAAAGTCACTGCCTGCAATCCCATAACTCTATCCAATATTGAACTATCCAAAGGCAACGGCTCGATATTTTTCTTAAGCCGAATGTCTGAACACATGCTGCCTGTTATACATCCGTCTCTTACCTCCAGCCTGCTGGCAGGAACAGGATACCCTATGCCCATTTTACCACTTACATATACATCTCCATCAAGAAAACCTGCTAAAGCATTTCCGGTACCGCTGTTCTGGGCAAATCCGTAAATAGCGACGTTTGAATTTGACGAAGGGGTTATAGCTTTACCATATACACCATAATTGTCACCTGGACCAACGGCATGCCCGGCTACGCCTATGTAAGCTCCGCTCTCCTCACCGCTATTCGCCAATCCCATGATCGCCGTACTAATCCCCGTAGCCGCCTTCGTGTTTTCAACATGTAGTCCATACAACTGTGAATCAGTGAAAACGTTGACCTTCCTGCCTGCTTCTGCATCAACTCCAATCCCTACGTTTCCACCTTTTACGACTAAGCGGTCTACACCCCCTTCATTCAGACTTAAAGAATCATTCGCTGTATTCCAATAGACATTGGCCTTGGTTGTGCCATTTTCTTTTATCGTAAGACCTGAATTGTAATTTCCATCAGCTAGAAAAAAGGCATAGCCGCCTTCACTTTCCGCATTGACATAGGTATGCCCGGCGGAGTCGTAAATGTGAAGGTCATGCAGTGGACTACTCGTGCCAATCCCTACATAGCCGGATGGGCCGGGCATCCCAAGCGGACCCAAACCGCCGTCTCCGGGCATCAGGATAATATCGCCACCAGGGCAACCTGTAATCCCTATCCCTCCGGAGGGCCGGTCACCGCCGCCCTGTGCCTTGATGCTTATATTGCTGCCGTCTACATCGTCTTCTGCCTTTCCGCCATCGACATGCAGTTTTCCCGTTGGACTTGTCGTCCCCATCCCGATATTCTCATCGCTGTCCACGTATACTCCTCGCAACCCTAACGCTTGCGGCGTTGCTGCTATTCTCTGCCGTGGACTAAGCACCGTGTACCCGTTCGGGTCGCTCGAATTCCACACCCGAACGCCTATCTTCAACCACCGCCCCTCCCCGTTGAAAGCCTCCGGATTTTCAAAGTCCAGCTCAATTGTGAAGTAACCATCCACCACATCAAGATCGTTAGCCTCAACTGCACTACCTATCAAGCTCCCATTGGATGGTGAATCGTAAAGCTCAAACCTTATATCGTATAATCCATTGGCAACATCGCTGTTTTCCATCAGCCTCCCCTGGTAGGTAATACTCGTCCCGATAGCCGATTCCAACACCGTTATCTCCACCGAGTCAAGCAAGACCGTTAGGGTTGCGTCATAGAGTTTCAGCATCGTAACCCCCACCGTAGACGGGTTGTACGTGAATACAAAATGCACCCCAGCACTCGGTGACGGCGATGAACCCGCTGCCGTAACAAAATACCCATAGAACGCAGGAACGCTGTACTCTGTAGCAGCTCCAAGATCCCCCGCCTCAGGCATTGTCTGCTGATGCGAAAAGCTGCCAAGCACAATACCGTCATCAAAACCGACATAGGCACTGTACGGATTGGAGTTGTCAGACACGATTTCCACTGTACACGCCTGCCCTGTTTTCAGTGTAATCTCATCAAGTGCCTCACCATTAACAGTCAAGGTTTGTGCTGCACTTGCCATTTGGGCCAAAGCCAAGACCAAAATCGCTGAAATTGTTGTAGTTCTCATCTTATTACCCTTTCTAAAATGGTTGATATTTCAGAGCGTACAATGTCCGCACCGCTATATTCCAATGGAAATTAATAAAGTATGCCTTATCGAACTGCATTTATCACCTATCCTCCATCTATTTAAGCTAATAAAGGTGACATAACTATACCCTATTTAAGCCATAAGTCAAGTGAAAACATACGTAAACAGCGGCAGACATGAAAGATAGGGACAGGCTGGCTTAAACCGGCATTTTCAGAGAAATCCGCCCCAGTGAGATAACGCTTCGCTATCTCATGGGGTAAACGGGCCAGGTCCTATCCCACAGGGTAAACTTACGGGGTCGACGGTTGGTTAGGTTATAGGAATATATTTGTCGGGAAATTAAAAAAGGCGAGAAAGTTATAAAAAACCTGCCTGTGCCATTCTACCGCTCTAAGGCAAGAAAAGGTCAAATCCGGGTTATCAATTCAACCAGCGGGGTTTTTTTCGGCGTTCGCTTATAAAGTAGCCCCCTGAATCTGACGATTTGGACAGCACAGAGACAAATGGTTTTTCAGATTTCAGGGGATTTACAATGGGTGAAACAACTGAACGAAGAACAGAGCAAAGACTGCGTTATTATTGGCCCATCTGGTTCGCCGGGGATTTTAACGACGTGCTTTCACAGGGTCAGATGGTTGATGTTTCCAGCAGGGGAGCTGCATTTACCTGCCACGACGACGGCAGTTGTCCCAGCCTCGGCCAGCATATAACCACTCGCTTTAGTGTGCCTCGGCTTGGCCCGGAAGATTCGTTCGATATGGCAGATTTTACCCGGTCAGGTCATATTTCGCGGGTCGATGAGGTGAATAACTTTTTACGCCGTGTTGTAGTTCAGTTTGCTGAGCCGCTGCCTTTCAGGCCCGGCGAACAGGCCGAAGGGGAAAGCGAATCCGATGTAGAGGAAGTGCTTGAGCCAATAGAGATGTGATGGCTACCTTCATCTGCTGCCGAAATTACGCATCAATTACGATGCAATATGGCGTTATCCGGGATTCAGGGGAATAATATTCGTATATCATATTGCGTATAGGAAAGAGTCGAGAGCGAACAGATACAGGGGCGATTCTCACGAATCGCCCCTGTTGATTTTGCAAGATGGTATTTGGGTTGGCGATTAAGCGGACTTTTCCTTTTCAGTAGAGTTGTTTTCTGCTGAAATCCCGTTTTTCAAGTAGTACTTTCGATGTAACAGGCCACGAATCAGCATTGCAACACCAATGCCACAGAGAACCACGAATATCAAAGCTCCGACATCATTCGTATGCATAGGATTAAGAAAAGTAAAGCCGAGGCCGATGATAATCAGTGCAATTCCGGTGGAGACATATTTTATCCACGCAGGACCAGCCGGCTTGGGTTTGGGGGGACGTGGAGGTATGAAATCCGACAGTGGCGTGCCTTTTTCGATGGCCGCCATAATCTGTTTGTGCTCGAGGCGTTTTTTAAGATAATAAATCACGCCTACAACAATTATTGGGCTGGATACACCCAACAGTATTATAAACGCCGTGATGCCATGCCAAATAGTTTCCATTTTTTTCCCTTTCGATTCTAAGTTAATGTTAAAGTAATTAATCCACTATTTAATTCTTATCAAGCTGTTATTGGTCTTCAGGTAGACTTTGCCGACGCAGCAGAGCTGGCCCGGGCTTACTATTTCCATAAGTCTTCTTTTGCTTGTCTTTGTGATTACCGTTAGGGGAAGGTCCGTTCTTATTGAGCTATTATGTGTCCAGGCCGGCTTTAAATAACAGTTGGTTTTCATCGTTTTATGTTCCTTAATTATTCAATTGACTTTCTTTTTGGCTTTTTGCCGTCTTTTGCTGGTTAGTCGCTGGTTATGGGCATCAGGTTTCAAAAAACATACAATTTTTCTTTATTTTTATATTAAATATCCATGCTGTGAATTTTTGGCATATTTTCTATAATAGTTATGGAAAATCTGAAACTTATTGGGCTTTCTATTCGACTAACAATAGAAGGAGCCTTTTTTGGCAGAAGAAATATGGCAAAGACAGCAAAAGAAAAAGTGGTTACGACTGCTTCGCAGCGGTGACCATCAGGCGTTTGCTGAGTTCATTGAAAAATACAAAGAGACGGTTTTCCTGTGCTGTCGCCGACTGGGGCTGAGAGAGGACGAGGCTGAAGATGTGGCGAGCGAGACGTTTCTGGCGGTTTACAAGGGGATAGGGCGGTACAGCGGCCAAGCGGAGTTAAGCACCTGGCTTTGGACTATAGCGTATCGCCAGGGAATAAATTACCTGCGGAAGAATCGAAAGCAATGGCAGCTTGAAGCTGAACCGGACGAACAGGTTGGTGACAGCAAGGAGCAAGGGCCGGCCGAAGTAGTTCAGGGCAGAGAAAGAGAGAAAATCGTTTGGGAGGCGGTCGAACGGCTGCCGCGGCTTTGGGCCATGGTTGTTATACTGCATTATAGAGAAGAAAAAAGTATCGTTGATATTGCAAAGATAATGCAAATAAAGGAAAATACGGTTAAGACATATTTGTTTAGAGGACGTGATAAATTGAAGCAAATATTAGCTACAGCTTTTAAAGAGGATATTGATGGTGGCCGGTAAATTAAATGAAGATAAATTTGATGAGATGTTAGGACAGTCTTTGCGTAGACATTCGGAATCGGTGCCGGCGGATTTTACCGAGAGGATGTTAAGAGAAGTCAGAGAAGTCCATGAGCGGCAGATTTTGGCCCGGGTAGTATTGCAGGAAAGGCTTTCTCTGGCGGGGTGTATTGTATTTGGTGTTCTGGCGTTTGTTGGGGTCACGGTTTTTCCAGGTAGGATTGTGGGGATTCTTCGAAGCATTGCGACCGGTTTCGCAGAGCGTGGAGGGGCTGTGGTTGACGGAATCGGCCGGACAATATCAATGGAAACTATCAGAAGTGAGTGGCAATTATATATCATTCTCGCGCTGGTACTTGGATTCGCCGCTTATTGTGTTGTCGATATGTTAGTGGGCGACAGGTTAAGGATGGCGTAAAAAGCAGGTGGGGTATTAAATGCGGAGGGTAGTTTCACGGCAAGGATATATCAGCGTTTTCGACGGCGATAGACGATTAGAAAGACGACAATCGCCGTGACGAGAACGATTACCATTACTTCACCTTGACCGAACAATACACCAAGCATAGCGTTTTTGTCTTCCGAATAATCACGTTTTATTTTCGATCTTCGTATCGAACATCCGGCATGAGTCTATCTTTACGGTCCTTTTATGTCAAGCTTGTTGGGCAAAATATCCCGTTATTCGTATCTGGTGTTGCGTTAGGAAATATTAAAAAAGTGTGAGTAATTTGCTTTCTTTGCGCATAATACTTAGTAGAAACTGGTACCAGAATCGTGAGTTTGTGAAAGTGGCTGATCAGTCGAAACAACAAGATTGGGCGTGGATATCTGCAGGCGATGCAGATATGTGGCGGGAATTCCTGAGCCGGGAGATACCACAGCTTTACGGTATGTTTATGCGGCGTTGGCCGAATCCGGCGCTGGCTGAAGAGTTGGTGCAAAAGACGGTTTTTGATGCTGTGCGGGGGCGTGACAGCTATGAGCCGACGAAGGGCAGCGGCGAAGAATGGATTTTCGGTATCGCGCGGAATAATATCCGCCTGGAGATGAGAAGGCGGGCGAGCCGGCCCAGCGTTGATGGCGATATCAGCGGCTATTTAGAGACGATTGACAGCGAGCCATTGCCCGACGAAGTGCTCGAACGGAAAGAAACGGCAGCGGTTGTCA
>JBARPZ010000183.1:0-2321 GCA_049643445.1 Sedimentisphaerales bacterium | reverse complement strand
AAACTTTGAGATAAATCAAGCTGCCGGTATTATTAAGTTGGTTTTTGCTGGCTTTAGGAAGAGAATTGGCTATAATTCGTGATTCGTAGTTCGTGAAGCGTGGATGCGTGCATAAGTGGATGCGTACATGAGCGATACATGAAAGTGTGTATGGGAAAAAAACGGCTATTTATTTTGGTTATTTCCTTGATGGCAGTTTTACTGTCGGCGGCAGCTTTTCCGACTGTCCAGGATGAAGGTGGAGCCGACGAGAAGGAGCCGGGTTCCATGTATCCGGTGAATATAAGACCGGCGGGCGAGGCTGCGCTGAAGATGGAGTCAACTGCGACGGAGGGGGGCGAGGATGTGGTGACGTTAACAGGCAGGTTCTATCTTTGGCAGAAACAGGATGACGAAGGTGGTTTGCTGGAATTTCAGGCTGATAACGCAGTAGTATGGTATGCCGAGGGGCCGGTGCCCCGCACCACCGAAGCCGGGCTGGGAGGTGCGATTCCCGAAAATTTGAAGGCAATTTACGTGTCGGGAGACGTTGTGATGACCTCCGGACAGCGGACGATTCGGGCTGACCAGATGTACTACGATTTCGAACAGAGCAAGGCGCTTATCGTAAATGCGGAGATGAGAAGTTTTGATGTGATCCGTGGGATTCCGATTTATGTCAGGGCTGCGAAGCTTCGGCAATTGGCAAAAAATAAGTTTGCCGGTGAGGATATTACTTTGACCACCAGTGAATTTTATCTGCCCCAAATTTCATTTAACGCCTCAAGTATAATTATCATCGATACGACCAGCGCTGATGAGCGGAAAGGGAAGATTTCGGATCGCAGTTTTGATGCACAGATGAGTGATGTGCGTTTTAAGGTGGCCGATAGAACGATTTTCTACTGGCCTTTTATTCGTAGTAACCTGCAAAGACCCGATACCCCGCTCAAAAGCGCTCGTGTCGGTCATGATGACGTCTGGGGCACATCGGTTGAGACACGATGGCACATGTCGCGACTGCTTGGATTGCGGGAAGACGAAGGCACGGACAGCACTCTTGCCCTGGACTATTACGGCAAGCGCGGCGTGGGCGGCGGCGCAGAGATTGAATATGCAAGAGAAGATTATTTCGGGAGGCTCTCAGGTTATATTATCGACGACCACGGTGAAGACAGGCTTGGCAGGCACAGCACGCGGCGAGACCTTGAACCGCCGCGTGAGCTTCGCGGCCGGTTCCTCTGGCGGCACAGGCATTTTCTTCCTCACAACTGGCAGCTTACAGGTGAGGTCAGTTACATATCCGATGAGAATTTCATGGAGGGATTTTATCGGAACGAATTCAACGTAGGCAAGGAGCAGGAGACGCTGGTTCATCTGAAGCGTATCGAGGACAACTGGGGTCTTGCCTTTTTGGGCAAGGCGAGGATAAACAATTTTTGGGACAAGCTGGAAGAATTGCCGAGCGCAGAATTTCATTGGACAGGCCAGTCCCTTTTTGACGATAAGTTGACATTGTACAGCGACACCCAGGTCAGCCGGTTCCGTCAGCGTTTGGCTTCAGGCAGCACGTCGATTTTGTCGGAGGAATTCTTTACGTTTATGTCGGAGCGGGCAGAACTCGATATGCCGATGAGGTGGGGCTTCGCCAAAGTTGTGCCATTTGTAGCGGGCACGGTTGCTTATGAGGACGGCAGGGGATTTCGAACGGATATTGATGGTGGAGCAGCGGGAAGAGAAGATAATATCTGGATTGGTGAAGCAGGTGCCCGTATTTTCCCATTGCCGATGTGGAAGGTATATCCTGAAGTCGAATCTCGACTTTGGGACCTGGATGGCCTGCGGCATATTATAGAGCCGCGTGTGACGGCTGTTGGTTATACTGAGAGTGATTCGGTTGCCGAACAGAGAGATATTTTGAACGTAGGTATATCTCAGCGGCTGCAAACAAAGCGCGGGCCTGCTGATAATCGGCGGACCGCTGATTGGATGCGTCTTGATATGGATGTTACGTGGTTGAATAACTCCGGAGACAGCTCGGCTGGAGCGGACAGGTTCATCTGGAACAATCCGTTTGTTCCGCTGGTTAACAGGTTCAGCACGGTGGTGCCGCCGCAAGACAGGCGCAGCAGCGATATATTTGGGCCGAGACGTAATTACTTCGGCGCAGACTACATCTGGCGTGTGAGCGATACCACCGCGGTCTTGAGTGATTTGAATTATGATATTCAGAGCGGTGTGGTTCAGCAATTAAATGTTGGTTTTTCGCGTCTTCGTTGGCCGAATTTGAGTTACTATATAGGCAGCAGATATTTGAAGCGGATTGATAATGGCCTTGGCGA
>JBARPZ010000182.1:0-4477 GCA_049643445.1 Sedimentisphaerales bacterium | reverse complement strand
CTGGAGCACTTTGAGTAATAGTAAAGCCATCCAAAACCGAATCGTTATCTTCACCACTGTGGAAGCGGAAGCCATAATCTAACCATTGGCAGTCGATAATACAATTTTCCGGCCCGTTTTCGCTGCGCACCGTAATCGCCTTGCCGAGAAAGTCAATATCCCTGTTGCCATCTCCGGTATACGTGCCATCGGCCACGATTATGGTGTCGCCGTCATTGGCATCGTTAATTGCCGCCTGAATGGTACTGAAATCCGCAGGCTCATTGTCATCAACGTAAATTGTTCTCCCCGTAGCAGCCGTACCTCCCATCGCCAGCAAAAGCACCGAAATTATCAGCCCTGTTTTGAATTTTGTTCCCCTATTCATTTTTCTGCCCTCATTTCCGACCAATGCGGTCATTAAATCTTCGTTATCGAAGCGCTATTTCTTCGCCTGTTCAAAAGGTGCAAAGTATCTCTGTAGCTCTTTAATGATTTTATTGCCCTTGAGCAGCCTTGTCAACACCTAAATGCAAAATTCTGCATTTTTTTCATAAAAAAGTCAGATTTTCATTGAACATTCCGGGCAAGTTTGGTATAATTACAATCGCCATAGAAATGGCAGTTTAGCGGAGAACCGCACGAGTAGGGCAAGCCGCCCAAGTCTTAGTATCAGCAGATACACGCAAAAATAATTCGTTAAGGAGTGGTCTATGTTGAATTACTACAAACTACTGGCAACAGGCAACTGGAAACTGGCAACTGCTCTCAGTCCTTCTATCCGCAATACGCTATACGACTTACGAAGTACGAAAGATTACGTACGAAAAAATAACCTTTTTATGCAAAACAAAGCCAATTTCCGAAAAAGTCAAATGAACGTAAGTAAAGTATTAACAAAGGATTATGATAAAATGGACACTTGGTCAATTGGGAAAAACGAACCCAAAACGAACCCAAACGAACCCAAAACGAACCCAAGTAAAGCCAATTTCAAAAAGGCCCAAATGTCCGTAACTTCGATTATAACAAAGGGATATGAAAATATATCGCCCATTCGGGCCCCGAAAAAACAAAGCCAATTTTCAAAACGACAAAAACCAATACAAACCTCTTTACCGCAAAGGATTATGAAAAAAACCGCGTTTTCGGGTCCCGGCAAAACAAACCCAAACGAACCCAATTCCCCCTCCGACTTTCCGCTACAAGTTCCCGTCGCAAAACCAAATAGTCGGCAGACGGACCTGTTACGGCAGTGGCAGGAGTTGAAATTCGGCATGTTCATCCACTATGGCCTCAGCACCTTTACAGGTGACTGGCGAACGAATAAAAATGCTTCCCCTGCTTCTTATGCCCCGAGTAACCTGGATGTTCGGCAATGGATTCACACCGCTAAAAAGACCGGTATGAAATATGCTGTCCTCACAGCCAAGCATACTCTGGGGCATTGTCTCTGGGACAGCAACGATTACACTTACGATGTGGCGGCTGGCACCGATAAGACCGATGTGATTGACGCCTTTATACGTAACTGTCGGGCAGAAGGGATAAAACCGGGTCTGTACTATTGCGTTCTCGATATTTATAATGAGGGCGGTTCCACCCTGAAGTGGAAGGCGCCCGTAAAACCGGGCTATTTCAAACAGATAAAGAAACATCTCACCGAACTCCATACAAAATATCCTGATATCTTCCAGCAGTGGATCGACATCCCCCAAAAGCTTTCTTCCGCCCAGCGATGGGAACTATATCGTCTTGTAAAGAAATTGAATCCCGACTGCCTGGTTATCATGAATGCCGGCTTCAGGGATGGCATCGAGATTTTCGAAGGCGCCTGGCCTTCTGATTTGGCCAATGGCGAGGTCACCCTGCCCCCGGAATCCGGTCACCAGCCGTTAAAACTCATACAGGGCAAACAATACTACATCCCCATGGAAGTCTGCGATACGCTCACCGGGATGTGGTTCTGGCACCCCGAAGACAGACCACGTTCGCCGAGGCACTTATATTACCTCTATTCCGAGAGCATTCGCAGGGGCGCCAATCTCCTTTTAAACGTCTCACCCGACCGGACCGGCCGTATCCCCGACGACCAGGTTAATGCCCTGATGCAATTGAAAGAAATCATCGATAATCCAGCAAGCTATCGGCCTTCCGTAATCAAAGGAGCAATGGTCCGGGCTTCAAATGTTTTTCAAAATGATTCTCAATATTCACCTGATATGGCGCTCGATAGTAAATGGAACACCAGATGGGCCACCGATGCAGGACTCACCAGCGCCTGGCTGGAAGTGATTTTACCCGAACCCAAAACCTTCAACACAATGTTTATCAGCGAGGGATGGGACCGAATAAGAAAATTCCAGTTGCAGCGCAAACTTAAAGACCGATGGCAAACGATATGTGAAGGTTCTCAGGTAGGCAGCAATTACTCCCAGCAGTTTGCCCCTGTTATAGCCGATCATTTACGATTAAACATCACAGAGGCCACCGACGGTCCGACAATTTGGGAATTCCAGCTTTTTGATTAGAAGAAAGGATGAAAAAGAATGTCTATAGTAGCTTTGTTAGTATTATTATTGGCTTTGATAATCTTTATCACAGGCTTGGCAGCTTTAATATTAGCTGTTTTTGCCCTTACACGCACGTCAAGGAATGCGCGGGAGATTAGTAACCTAAAGCAGAACATGGCGAGTAGCTAATGTAATTCATGCACTAATTACCGACGTTTAGTCCCATTTGCACATTTCCCTTGGATTGATTGTTGATGCGTTCGGAACCTGTGAATATATTCTCTGCGATAATGGCGCGTTGAACATCTTTTCCAAGTTGAATTTGAGGCCTATCCTGTCGAAATTCACATCCTCGAATTAGAACGGTCCCACTTTGAGCCTGAATTGCCGGGCGGCTGCCGTCTTTACCACCCCATTGGGTAAACGTGCAGTCACTAAAACCAACGGTCCCGTTTCCGGCGATCTTTGCTATCTGATTACAAGGACCCCAGAATGCACAGTTCACGAAGCGGATGCTTCCGGTATTGTCCTCCGCGATTTCAATCATGGTGGGATCGGGCCCATGAAAAGATACGAACTGACCATTGGTTATCAACAATCCAAATGGCGCAGATTGTTCCACGAAAAGAGCAGTATAACAATCGTCGGCCCCAATCCCGAGGAAGTTACCATTGCATACACCTGTTCTACTTTTTATGAATTTATATCCGATTTTGTAGCCGAAACAGAAGGTATTATAGACATACTGCCAGTCGGAACGACCAAAGATAAATGCTTCGCCGTTTTCCATTTGCCACTTGAACAGCTTGGATTTGTTGCTCCACCAGGGATTGAAGTGAACATTTTCAATTCTACCGATATCATAAATAGCATCGACCATAATTCCCCGCCGGAGCGGCTGACCATGTACGTCACGAATCAAGTGACGCTCGTTCCGCGAGGCGTCGATACCATTGTAAGGATTGAGCATCTCTACTGCAAGGACAGCTGGATTCTTGCCTCGCATGGCGATTGCCCATGGATATGGTTTGGGTTCGTCATCTACGTTTTGTTGGGGATAATATAAGACAACTCCCTTAAGTGTACTGTTCGTGTTGAGGGTAATGAAGGCCGGTCCATCCTCACGACCCGCACTACCTGTCACTAAAAAAGTAGTCCCGTCATCCGTCGGTTTGGGCATTCCCCGGTCACGTATGCCATTATGGGCCGGTACTGATTGCCAAATGCCCGCCAACGTGACAGCTTTGGGTACGTTCAGATTGCCGGCGAAGAAATAGTTTCCGACAGGAGCATAAACAACCCCCCCACCGGCTTTTCCTGCGGCATCCAAGGCTTTTTGGAACGCTGCCGTGTCATCAGTTTTACTATCCCCTACAGCACCGAAGCTGCGAACATTGAAATGTTCTAAAAGAACCATCTGTGCCGGTTCTTTCGCAAAAGAGCCGGTTGCACACACAAGTGAAAAACCGAGGAAAATAACGCCAAACTGATTTAAGATTCGTGTTTTGGTACAATTCATCCGTTTTACTCCTAATGTCATTTCCCATTTACACTGCTTAGAAACACTCCTATACCTTTCAACCCAATATAATAATTAAGATCAATACAATCAAGTGTAAAGATAATTATCTCATTTCCCCCTCATCTGAGCCGAACATAATGACAAATATAGAGTTTGTTGTTTTCCAATAATCGTTTGAAAAATATTGGAATCATTAGCGGCGTTGGATTATTATGTCAGGGCTTGCAAAGAGTAGTATAGTAGTAAATTAGAAGGTCGAATAAGAGTATGGGAATCAGAGAGGACAAATTCATAGTTAGAACTTATGAATGTCAGAGTAATGGTAAACTTTCGCACTTTTTTAATGTTTTATGCGGCTGGAGCTAACGCTTCCAGCAGAAACTTGAGTTTTTTATCATGTACGGCAGAAACTCCGAACATACATTTTATTCTTTCTTGCCAAAGCTCGCGGCGAAGGCAGCTC
>JBARPZ010000181.1:0-5259 GCA_049643445.1 Sedimentisphaerales bacterium | reverse complement strand
GAGACCGGGTGGACCAAAGAGGAATTTCTTTCCTACTGCTGCTCACATAAGGCCGGCCTTGCCGCTGATGCATGGAAGGACCTGGAAACGGAAGTTTCCCTATTCACCGCCGAAGTGTTCGGCGCCGACTTTAAGGACATATAAGCATTTGGTTTGCTTCATTCCTTGAAAACACAGCCGGTATCGGTGTTGTCTCCCGCATGTTGCTGTTATGAATCAGATTGGTTGGTAAACGTTGGAGACAGTTACCGGCCTGAATAAAACTGTTCTCACGAAGGCTGGTTTTGAATAGCAATTTCGGGATTTGCCACTACTGTTGGATATAAATCGGCGGAATAACGTCTTAATTAGTTGCATTTATCGGACAAATATGGTATTTTAGGGGGGTGAAGAGCCTTGGTGGCATTGATAATTGTTGTCTTTGAGCAGGCCCGGATACGTTGTGAGGTGGGGACTCAATTCCGTGTCAACTCCTGCAGTGCTTAAAAATAATGGATTTTTTACCGGAGCAGAGAATGAGAGCTAATACTTTATTAGCGATGTGCGTTTTGATGTTTTCAACCTTGGCGCAGGGTGCATCGATTACTTTGAACACAGGAATCGACGGTACTGTAGCGCTGGAGACGGCTCCCGTGGAAGTGAAATCAGGCAATGAAGGTGCGGCGGTCTTTAGCAGCGATGAGGTTTTCTGGTTGAGCGATACGGGCGAACCCCGAATTCCATGGAAGGTAATTACGGTACTGCTGCCGCCGGACGCCGACCTTTCGAGTGTTACCTGCCGGCTTGAGCGGTCGGTGTTAGAAGACATTGCCGGTTCCTGGCAGGTAGAGCCAATGCCTCCCATAGCAACAAGGGACAAGGACGGCCGGGAAATAGTTCTCTGGCCCGAGGATAAACGGATTATTGACGGCAGGGATGCTGATATCTACGAGAAAGATGCGTTCTGGCCCGAAGAGCAGGTGCGCCTGACGGGAACAGGCAAACTCCGCAAGTGGCGATTAGCTGAAGTAGCTGTCCCGTTAGTCCGCTACAATCCCGTAAGCGGCCGATTACTGCAGCTTGCAGAGGCCGATATTACTGTAGATTTTCAGAGCAAGGTCAGGTCACTGGATACCGACAGGCCCGACCCGCTCGGACGGTCAAGAGTACGTGGCAAAGCTGTTAATTTCACTCAGGCCGTTAAGGCTTATGACAGAGCAGCGGCAGGCGGTCAGAATGCCCCGGACGGTGGTGAGGAAGGCATCGCTTCCCCGGACCCGTGTTCGACCGGCTATGTTATTATAACGACATCGGCCATTCAGAGTGCATCCACGAAGTTGAACCCTTTTGTTGCTCACAAACAATCACTGGGCTTTAATGTTCAGGTCATTACTGAATCGACCTGGAGAGTGAGCACGAGTGATACAGACGCAAATAATATCCGTGCATGGTTGGCGGGTAACTATGTCATTTCCGATATTCTGTATGTTTTGCTAATCGGCAATCCACATCCCGGTACTGGTGATGTGCCGATGAAGATGTGTCTCTCGGACCAGGCCACGGATTACTTCTATGCGGAGTTGACGGCAGACTGGGACAAGGACGGAGACGGCATTTATGGTGAAAGCGGAGATGAGGTAGAGAAGTACTTTGAGGTATATACGGGAAGGATTCCTTACTATGGAAATATTACCGATACGGATGCTATTCTGCAAAAGATAATGGACTATGAAAACGAAGCTGATGTCGACTGGCGCAGAAATGTTCTGCTGCCGATGGTTCCGCTTGATGACTCAAGTCCGAGCTATCAGCTTGGTGAACAGATAAAGAATAATTTTCTTGAGCCGGAAGCGATATCGTCGGACCGTATATATGATAAGACCTATGGCGTGATTCCCCCCCCTGAGTACCTGCGTTCCGAGGCATACCCGGCCACTGTCTGGAGCCAGAACCAATACGGTTTGAATGTGTGGATGACACACGGCTGGTCTGGAGGTGCCTCCGGTATTATAAGCACGGGCGACGTGCCGAATCTTGATGATGCGCATCCTGCCGCCACCTATCAGGGTTCGTGTTCGAACAGTCACCCGGAAACTACTAACAATCTGGGTTATGCGCTTTTGAAGAAGGGCGCGATAGCGACAATTGGGGCGACAAGGCTCTCCTGGTATTATCCTGGCCAAATCAGCTTCACTAATACTACAAGTATAGGAGGATTGGGCTATCAGTACGCCAAAAGGCTTGTCGAAAGGGAGAGCTGCGGTCAGGCCATCTATAATACAAAGGAAGCGCTGAGCCTGGGGATATTGAAGAACTACTATGTGATGATGCTTTATGGCGACCCGTCGGTGGTAATCTTTGGGCCTTCGCCTGATTTTACGGTTTCACCAACGGATATGTTCTATCAGGTCGGGCCTTACAAGGGCCCCTTTAGTTCAATGTCAAGGAGCTATACGCTAAAGAACAACAGCTCAAGCCTCGTGGACTGGACGGCGATGACTACGACCGACTGGCTCAGTATTCCCGCCGGTGGGACAATTGGCCCGACAGGGTCGGTTGCAGTCGATGCCTTATCCGGAACCGAAGTATACGATCTGCCTGTGGGCAGGTATTGCGGCGAGCTGATTTTCACGGATACGGCCATGGCCAAGGACTATCCGCGGCAGGCGGCTCTGGAGATAAAGCCGAGGTTGATGGTCGCGCACTGGAAGCTGGATGAGACCAGCGGCACAACAGCGAGCGATTCCAGCGGCAGCGGTTATCACGGCACGCTCGAAGGCGGGTTTTCGTTTGATACTGCTTCAGTGGGGGGGAAATTCGGCGCAGCTCTCAACTTTAGCCATCCGAATGACCGTGTCGATACGGGCAGGACTGCCCTCGACTTTGGGCTGGCCAATAATGCCGCCAAGAGCATTACCTCGTGGGTATTTACGCGCAGCTTTAACGACGGCGGTATTTATGAGATGGGACGACATTCAAACGGACAGGATTTTTCGTTGAGAACAGAGGACGATTACGGTGACAACTGGTGGCGGGTGCAATACTGGGGCGGCGATGACATAGATTTCTACTACGATTCAAAGAACAAATGGGTACATTTTGCCCATGTTTATGACGGCACAAGGGCCAGGATATATGCGAATGGTCAACTTGTTGTGGACGAGCCAAGAGCATTGAACACGGCTGATAACAAAACTTTCAAAATCGGGCGGTGGGACGACCATCACTTTGACGGGATAATTGACGATGTTCGCATTTATAACTATCCACTGGATTTAGATGCGGTTCTTGCAATCATAGACGGTGGTGGTGCGGAGAATCCGCATCCGTTTGATTCCGAAATAGATACCCCTTATTGTGCAACGTTGAGCTGGGTGCCGGGTGTGAGAGTGTATTATCAGGATGTGTACTTCGGCACGAATCAGGATGCCGTAGCCAACGCCACTACTGCTTCGCCTCAGTACATGGGACGTCAGTCCGATACTTTCTATGTTCCGACGATGGCAAAAAGCACACAGTACTTCTGGCGAGTCGACCAGGTTACTTCTGGTGGTGGTCCTGGTTCGCCACCTTTATCACCGCTCCCGCCGGCTCAAATGGCCGGCGATAGTGCTGAAGAATCCGACTACTCCTGGCAAGATGATGAGGCGACTTCCGCGGTCGGCACCATCGCAGGTAACGTGTGGAGTTTCACCACGGGCCAGGGCATGGGTAAGATTACCCGAGAGGTCTGGACAGGTATTGGCGGGGAAAACTTAGTTTCTTACCTGACAAGTTACCCCTCCTATCCGGATTCGCCGAACATACGGGAAGAGATAACCAGCTTGGAAGGACCTGTTGACTGGGCTGAGGAATATGGTACGCGTATCCATGGTTTTCTGGCGCCGTCTGAGACGGGCAGCTATACGTTTTGGATTGCAAGTGATGATTATAGCGAACTGTGGTTGAGCAGCAATTCCGACCCGGCCAATCAGACTAAGATAGCTGAGGTTATCGGCCATACGAACTCACGCCAGTGGGACAAATACTCCGGGCAACAATCCAGTCCGGTCATACTGACAGCAGGACAGGCATATTACATCAAGGCTCTGCATAAGGAAGGGGGAGGCGGCGATAACGTTGCTGTAGCGTGGCAGATTGAGGATTCGTGTAAGGCCCGGCAGGTTATTTCCGGTTCTTATCTGTCTCCATACGACACCGATTTTCCGACGCCTGATCCCATGACCTGGGCAACGCAGCCGCACCCAACAAGCAGCACATCGATTTCAATGACAGCAACGGCGGCCTCAGACCAAAGTGGTGTCGAGTATTACTTCACCTGTATGTCAGGCAATGGCAATGATAGCGAATGGCAGGAAAGCCCTACTTATGTTGATACCGACCTGGAACCTAATACCGTGTATACGTATACTGTAACTGCCCGAGATAAAAATCCCAACCACAACACAACCGCACCTTCACAACCCTCTTCGGCAAGAACAGCCCTTTCCGGGGACTGCGAGCCGGATGGCGATGTTGACTTTGACGACTATGCCTGGTTCATGTCGCAGTGGCCGAGTGCCGCCCCTGACAGCGAGTCTGACTTTGACGATGATAATGATGTTGACCTGCGAGACCTCGCCATTTTATTCGGAAACTGGCTTAAGGTTGCGGATCAGCCACTGCCATTACCTGGTCAGGCCGATATTCTCTATCCACCGGATGGCGCAATAGATATCGAAACAACCGCTGATTTGATCTGGACGGCCGGCTCTAATGCTGCGTCGCACGATGTGTACTTCGGCAAAAGTAGTCCGCCCGCGTTCCAGGGCAACCAGACCGCTGCGATATTTAACCCAGGCGAAATGACAACTATTACTACGTACTATTGGCGTATCGATGAGGTCAATGCCTCCGGCACAACCACCGGTACAGTCTGGACCTTCAAGACTCGTCTGGGTGGAGGGCCCGGCGGCGCGCCGCCATAAATCGTTTGTTACAATATGATGACAATTCAGGGGACTGAGAGCACCACATAGTGCGGTGTACTTAAAAGCCCCTGCCAAAAGTTCCCCGACTTTTTGTGCTAATCCCTGTTCATTGTTTTTATTTTACGAGCTTTGTATGTGCCATACATTGTTTGAGTCTGTCTTGACAAAATATTGGGCTTCTGGTCTAAATATGCCCGGTCTTTGTGTCGAGAAAGAAATATGGCAAGGAAATTTGCTATAATCTGGATAGCTTTGGTTTTTGGACTGGCGGGCTGTTTTGAAGGCACCTCTTCGGTAAGTACCGGAGGTG
>JBARPZ010000180.1:0-15195 GCA_049643445.1 Sedimentisphaerales bacterium | reverse complement strand
ATTCGGAATAAAAAGGATTTTATTGAGATTATCCTTCATCCTTTCTTGTTTTGTCTTACATTTTTTTTGAACAAGGGGAGCCATGCCTTTCTCTTAAGTGTGAAGTGAGTGAAATTTGCATATATGGAACATTGAAAATGTTCATCAATTGTTCTATTTTTAATAAGTCAATGATATACAAGCATTTGTAAATTGAACGACTCGATGCGCCCATTCTCCCCGGACAGACTGACATCTTCTCGGGAAGTCGAGATAGATTGCGATTTTGATTACGACCTTTTTACAGGTATGGATCGAGGTATTGCCAAAGAAAGGCATGGTATTCGAGACAATCCTTCATTTATAAAATCGTATGCTTTGGAGTTTTATCCTTCTTCGGCGACTACCAAGATCAAATGGGGCAAAGTTCCCATCAAACAGGGAGATAAGAACGTAACATTGACCGACCCGGTAATGACGGTTCCAAATCCCGTTGTTGATTCGGGAGTGAAACTTGCAAACTTTAATGATGATTACGCCGGCAAAGCGCCTGACCTGGGTGCCTTTGAGCTGGGGCGGCCGCCGATACGTTTTGGCCGAAGAGCAACAGGTAACCACTGGGCGCCCTGGGAAATTCACTGACACGAATATTTAAAACCTCTGCTCTTATCTGTCGGCTTGCCACTAATGACAAGGGACACCTCGTCTGGCAATGCCGAAAGGCCAAGAAAGCAGATTAAACGCCCCAGGACAAGGGCAATAAAACCAGCGGTTGCCGAAGAGATTTGTGGGTTGAAATGGCGATTTTTCAGATTGCGCAGTTTAACATGGCTGAAAACTGAAATTTAGCGGAATCGGGGAAATTCCAGATTTTTTGATTTTTTGGGGAGAATACCTTTTTCTATTTTCTGTAGATTCCCCATATTGATGGTTTTTTGGTAAAAGCCCTCAACTATTTGGTGGTATGGGTAAAATATTCGGATTGTTCGGATTGATGGGGGTGAAAAAAGCGTGCAAAAATGAACAGAAATTTGCAGAAATTTGACAAAAGTGTTCAAAAGCTTGCATTTTATTGTCAGAAATGTGCAAAAAATCACCCATTTCTATTTTAACATTCTGTTAGACTGGGGGTATAGGGGACTTTAAGTCAGGGCTATTATTGAGGCTCGCTTCTGAGTAACTTAGTTTGGTCACGATATCAGAATAGCTGATACTTCGGATAACATTTTTTTTATTGACGCAATAGTCGAAGTGCACAACAATTGATATTGTCCTGAATTAATTCAGACGAGGAGCATACTATGAATGACAAAAGGATTCTTTCAAGTTGTCGGTTTGTCCATGTCCCCATAGTCATATTAGTCGCGGTGGTATTGCTGCCATTGTTTAACACAGAGGCGGCGGTTGCTGCGGATATACCGAAGACGGACCACGGCGCAGCGACCATGGAGTACCAGATCAAGGAACTCGATAGACTTTTGCCATCGGTGGACGTGAGCAAGGTCCCTGCCGGCTTCGATCATGTTGTATGGGAGGCTTTCATCCCGGAGGACAACGCTATGACACCGGAGCGTGTGGCGTTGGGTAGTAAGCTTTACTTTGACAAGCGCCTGTCGGCCGACGGTACGGTGTCTTGCGCTACGTGTCATGATGTGACACGCGGATTCACGGACCAGCTCGCGGTATCGGAGGGGATTAAGAAACAACTTGGGCGCCGCAACGCGCCGACAACGCTGAACGTGACACTTTTGCAGACTGTTTTTCTTGACGGGCGTTCGCCGACACTGGAGCATCAGGCGAAGCAGCCTATTATAAATACGATAGAGATGGGAATGTCCGACGGGCAGGCGGCCGTAGATGCCATCAAAGATGATGCTGAGTACCAGGCGGGATTCCAAAAAGCATACGGACGTAAAGTGAACTACGAGGACGTCGGCAGGGCGATCGCGGCCTTTGAGAGGACGCTGGTTTTTGTGGATTCCGGGTTCCGGCGTTTTCTAAATGGTGACGAAGATGCAATTTCCTCCGAGG
The DNA here is from genome assembly GCA_049643445.1 of Sedimentisphaerales bacterium. GTDB lineage: Bacteria > Planctomycetota > Phycisphaerae > Sedimentisphaerales > Anaerobacaceae > CS2-K091. Next base: position 13,185 of record JBARPZ010000180.1, on the reverse strand, counting down.
CGAAAAAAGGCTGGGAACTGTACAATGAAAAGGGACGCTGTGTGACCTGCCATCCAATAAACCCATCGAATCCTTTAGGGACGGACAACCGCTTTCACAATGTCGGAGTTTCGGCCCGGTACCAGGATTTCGAGGGCCTTGCAAAACAGGCCCTGAAGGCGATGGAGGAGGATGCTTCGGAGCAGAAGCTCGATGAGCTGGCCCTTTCGACGGACATGAGTGAGCTGGGCAGGTTTATGGTAACGAAGAACCGCTCGGACATCGGAGCATTCCGTACGCCGCTTCTGTTGAACATTGGCATCACGCCGCCTTATATGCACGATGGAACCGTGGAAACACTGTGGGACGTGATGGACCATTATAACAAGGGCGGTGAGGCGAATCTGTTCCTTGACGGCGGAATGGAACCGCTGGCGCTGACGGAAGAAGAGATAAACAGTATCGTAGCGCTTCTCTTTAGTCTTACCGACGTTCGGTTTGCAGAGGAAAACCAGCGGCAGTTTGAACGCCAGAAGGCACAGGCAGAAAAGAAGCGTCCCCTTAGGGACGACGATATGGCTTTCCGTTTGAAGCTGGCTTTCGAGAAGTAGGTTACTTACTGACGGGTTTATGTGAAGTTAAAAGGAGTGACCCATGGAGTCTAAATCGAATAACATCGAAACGAAATATATGGAGGAGCGCCGAGAGCTCTTCTGTGACTTGAAAAACCTGGACCGCCGGACTTTTTTGAAGGCCTCGACGGCGGCGATGGGAGCGGCACTGGCATCCGGTATAGTTCCCTGCCAGACTTTTCAGTCGGTCAGTGTCGCGCAGGAGACCGCCTCATCAGAGAAGGGCACATCATTTCGCTTTGCCTATATCTCCGATTCGCACCTTTATGAAAAGAAAATCAACGACCGCTTCGTTCGGGCGCTTCTGCGTGCAGTGGAGGATATCAACAGCCTGGAGCCTCAGCCTGATTTTGTTTTCTACGGCGGCGATTTGGCCCAGCTTGGGCAAGCCAAGGAACTCGAACTCGGCGCGGAGATTCTTAAGAATATCAAGGCGCCGGTGAGGATGATGGTAGGGGAGCACGATTGGTATCTTGATATGGGCAAAAAATGGCGTGAGCTGTTCGGTGAGCCGACTTATTCATGGGACCATAAAGGAGTTCATATGGTCACGCTAAACAGCGTTGTTGAACGCGATTTCTGGACTGCCCGGGGTTTGACGGCGATGGAGCGAATGATGACGGTGGCGGGACTGGATAACGGTGTGCAGAGTCCATTTTCGGTTGGCGGGCGGCAGCGAGACTGGCTTGAAAAAGATTTGGCCGACTATGCGGATGACGCACCGCTCATTGTTTTCTCTCATTCGCCGCTCTATAAACTATATAAAAAATGGAACTTCTGGACCGACGATGCCGAAGAGGTCCAGGCGATACTGAAACGGTTTAAGCGGGTTGTTGTTATCCACGGCCATACACACCAGCTTCTGACGAACAGGATTGGCAATATCCATTTCCACGGGATGTTGTCCACGGCGTGGCCGTGGCCATACGCGCCGGAGGGTATGCCGGAACTGACTATCGAGATGAACCGGCCGGATCCCTTTAACACAAACGACGGCTGCGGCGACGGCGAGGTGCACGTGCAGGCGGACGGGCTGGTAGACAAGGTCTATAACTTATGGAACCGCAAGCCGCTGACAGTCAGCAGGGCTTATACTGCAAGCTGGGGCAAGGAAAGTGTGCCGCCGAAACCGAACCGCGCCAGCTATTAGAATGGTCAAGGAGATTGCTATGCGAAACGAATCTATCGTTGCTCAACTTATGAACGTTTTGTTATGTGCAGCCTGTATTTCAGCGGTTATGATGGTTACAGGATGCGGCGAGGAGGCCGAGTTCACAACATGCGACGGACGTAACAAGGTCAAAGTCGCTGAAGAGACCGAAGGGCAGCCTCTGGCGGATACACTTATGGCCCAATGGAAGCGTGAGAATCCCAATCGAAACTGGGTGGCCGAGGAGAAGGAACGGCATGAACTCAAGCCGCCGGCCGACAATTCCTCGCTGTTGAAAGGCGACCAGGCCGAGGGGCATACATACGGACAGCCTACCGAGAGAGACCTTATTATATGGGAGCGCGAGACCGAGAAGCTTGTCGTGGAAGGCTCGCGAATTTTTCACAGCGCGAAGCTGTTGGAAAGCAAAGTCAGTGTCTCATGCGATATGTGTCATCCTCATGCCGCCAATACACACCCGGAAACATATCCCAAATTTCAGACTCAACTGGGAAGGGTTGCGCTGCTGCGTGACATGATCCACTGGTGCCTCGATAATCCTGTGCGTGGTGAGCATCTTGCGCCGGATGACCCGCGGATGCGGGCACTGGAGGCGTATATCATGGCCCAGCGCAGCGGAACAATGATGAACTACGGCAAACACTGAGCAGATTCCGCGTGTGCAAACAAGTCTCTTGGGGACAAAGTTGCACACCCTACCGACTTTCATTTTCAAGAAACGTCAGGCTTTTATATTTAGTCTTTGAACTTAAGTTTCTTTAGATTCTTTGGCTTGATGAATTTTACGTTTCCATCATTAAACAATACGTTACAGCCTTTACGATCTTCATCTAAATGATTTTCATCGCTAAGTATCTCCGGGCCACCGAACTGATTCCAGCCACGCCTCGTCTCAAAGAGTAAGACCATATCGCCGGGCGAATTTGGCCTGGCATTCGTGTTAATAGCATAATGACACCACTCAACAGAATAAGCAAACAGATGTTGACCGTTTACATCATTATATTCATAATGAAATACTGCCTCTGGAGCGAAATTTACCTCATCTATTGGATCCGTTGTAGAATACATTCCACTGTCTGCTGATTTGCAGATTAATTTTCTTTTGTTAACACTCTTGTATTTAACAAGCAAATCACACCATCTGTCTGCTGAAGGATACCGGCCATCGTAATCGTTGGCATAAAGCTGCAATGCCTTGCCCAGCTTACTGAGATTAGAAGCACATAGTATTCGATACTCGTTCAATTTTACCCAGTTTATACCAAGCCACAAAAGCCCTAATACACAAACTATAATTAGGATTGCGACAAGTAACTGACGTTCTAATGTGTCATCTCTCTTTTTCATGATTTGCTTTTCTTATTCGCTTCGAAAAACAAAGAGACAAGCCGGGGGCAATCTCTTCTTTCAACGAACCGGACTATATTATATCCACTCTTCGGGCGGTAAACAAGTACGGATTGCCGGCAAAAAGGTTTTGCTGGATTATCGCCGCGTTTTCGTATTGTAGCCCGGTTGTACGGATTTGCTGACGAAAAAGAGGCAGCAAGCTGTTGCCCGCAAGCATGGTGTATTGCTCGGCATGCAGTCTTTGAGTTCCATCTGCTTTCTTTCATATCAAAAGCGAGAGGAACAATGCGGAGCGCTGTTAAGTAATTTCAGGCACAGGTTATTGGCGGATTGCCTTGTTCGTCCCAGCCGCGTTTCCTGTAATACAGGGCGAGCATTTGCTCGTACTCTTCCCTGTTGCAAACCTTGCCAGCCAAAGGGCCGCTGTGGATGGGTGTGAACGTGCGTGGCGGCGGGTAATCGTCGCCTTTGGCTGCGCCGAGCTTCACGTTGATAGCACGGGTCATATCATAGACATGCTGCGACCTGGCCAGCAAATCATCGAGACTGTACTCCTGCCCGACGACGGCGCTGTACAACTCAGCATAGAAATCCTCGTGGAATCCCAGTTCAATCCAGGGCAGGCGGCAGACGCCGAACATGTCGAACAGCGAGCGGATGTGCTGATGATATATTACCAGCTCAGCCTTTTCGTCAATGCCCCAGTCGGCCCCCATCTCAAGCTCCTTGCCGACAGTCCATGCCCTGGAGTGATGCGCGCCGATATCGCTGGTGCCATAGGCCAGGGCCATTGAGCTTGCGCCCCGGCAGTCATAGGCAGATTGCTCGAGCCCTTTTACGTGAAGTACGATAGGCTCCAACTGCGGCCAACGCTCAAGAACGCCTTTGACGCCCAGAGCAAGGGTCGCACCGACGCACCGACATTCGGCGATCTGCTCGATTATCTCCATTATGCGGTCGTCATCGCCCCACAACACCGGTTTGCCGTCCAGATCGTCAAGTGTTAGCAAATCCTTTTCGTAGCCTTCAATAAGTGCGGCAATCAAGTTGCCTGTAGATATCGTGTCGAGGCCCAGCTCGTCGCAGAGATGGTTACCTCGCAGAACGCTTGCAAAGTTGTCGATGCCGAGATTGGACCCCAACATCGCCGCCGATTCATACTCAGGCCCCTCGGTTACGGTGCCGGCCCATTTTCCCTCCTTGACGAGATTGATATTCCCACAACACATCGGACACCCGAAGCATGCGGTATTTCCTATCTTGTGGCTTGCGAGCATGGTCTTGCCGTTGATGCTTTTCGATTTCTCCCAATGCGTATCGCGGAAGTTGTGCGTCGGCAGAATCCCCATCGCATTGGCGTAATCTACCACGCCCATCAGACCCTGCCTTTGCCAGTGGCCCATCATATCGTGAGCAGCGAGTTCCTTATATGCCTGCTCGGAAATCTCGATGACCTTGTCTATTTCAGCCACGGGCAAATCCTGGTGCCCTCGCACTGCAATTGCTTTGATATTCTTGCTGCCCATGACGGCACCGATACCGGTACGGCCGGCGTTTCTGCTCCACTCGCTGGTCACACATGCGAACCGCACAAGGTTTTCGCCCGCCACGCCGATTGAAGCGACCCTCACACCGTGGTCGCCCAGCCGGTCCCGAATCCTGCCTTCGGTCTCCAGGTTGCCTTTACCCTTCAGCTCCGGACACGGCACTATAGTAACAACGTCGTCATCGATAAACAGGTAGCTCAGCTCCTTGGCCTTTCCAACGATTGCCAAAGCATCATAGCCGGCCTGCCGCAACTCAACGCCGAAGCCGCCGCCCATGCTCGAATCTCCGAACAATCCCGTCGCAGGCGAAATCGATGCAAAGGAGTTCTTGCCCGAGCTCGGCAGATAAACACCGGTCAAAGGTCCGGCCGCAACGACAAGCATACTCTCCGGCGCGAGCGGGTCAGTCGGTCCGTTCTTTACCAGGTTGTCCCAGAGCAGCTTTACCGCAAACCCCCTGCCGCCGACGTAGGTCTCGATGAACTCATCGTCGATGGCTTCGGTCCTGATGGCGCCGCCGGTCATATCGACATGGAGTATCTTTCTAAAATAACCGCCGTTATGCTTTTTCATCTTTCACCTCCCGTCCTGTCGCGACGTTCGGCGGCGTTGTTGTCGGCATAGTGCAGACGTTTCGGTTTGCCGTGCTCCATATACTCGATCTCCTTCATGTGCGTGTAGGACAGCACATTGTTGAGCCGATGAGCCTGGCCGAAAACGTGCTCCGGCATGAATACTATTGCGCCCGTCGGACACATCTTGACACATTGCGGCAGGCCGCTGTCGGCGCACAAATCGCACTTGAGCGGAACATCAATATCGGGATGAATATACATCGCACCAAAGGGACAGGCCTCCACACAGGCATGGCAGCCCATGCAATCATCGTGGCGAATCTTGACAACGCCGTTTTGCCTGTATATCGCGTCAGCCGGGCAAGCCGACATACACTTGGCATCCTTGCACTGGTTGCACACAACCGGCATGCGCACCACCGGATGCGGATATATGGTGGTTACTCTTATCCTGGCTTTCTTAGGGTTGTTTACTCGCTGCCTGTGTATGGCACAAGCCATCTCACAAACCCGGCAGCCGGAGCACTTCTCCGGCACCACTGCTATCTTGCGTCGCATATACTACTCCTGATAAGTCCAACAGCCGTGCGATATAAAAATGAACACACACCCTGAATTGTCTCAACACTATAACACTCAATTATCGGAAAATCAAGGACATACATTAACCGCCCGCCAAACAACGTGGCGGGCAAGCATTGGGTTTGATTGGGTTCGTTTTGGGTTTGTTTGGCTTTGTTTTTTCCCGCTTGACCAAGTGTCCATTTGGTCATATCCCCTTGTTAATACCTTATTTACGTTCAACTTGACTTTTCGGAAATTGGCTTTGTTTTGCATAAAAAGGTTATTTTGTAAAGTTTTCATTACATCTGTAAATGTATCTTTACAGTTGTAAAGCGCTTTATAGGCACGTAAGTCGTTTATTAATCGCAGATTACGCAGATTTTTGCCACAGATTACACAGATTTTTAACAACAGATTGTACAGATTTTTGGATGCAGAGATCATAGAGGTTTTTGGCCAGATTGGTGTTCTTGGCAAACTCTGCTCTAAAAGCGAGCTTTTGACGCAGAGGTTTGCCTTTGTCCACAAGGCCATCGAAACGGCCTTTTTCAAAAGCCGGCGAAAAAGGTGTTTTATTAGCCACAAAGATGCACAAAATGTGCAAAAGTCAGCAAAAATTGACCAAAAAAGTACTTTATAGATACTTAAATAAGGCAAATGATTATTTTTTTGAATATTCACCATAAACAATTGCCAATTTCACGGACACAAGTTTACGATTGTCTATTAACTATGAACTTTTATAATTTCAGTCTATCAGTTTGATAAATATTATACGACAGGAAATGTTAGATGTAAAGTAAATTTTGCAAAATATTTAAAATTTGCTATTAGTGGCACAGGATGCACAATAGTGGGGCAAACACCATCTGCCAAATGGAGGTTCACTTAACCTAATGAGGTGAAGACCTTTTGCCGAAATCTTCTGCCTGGGTAGAATAGTCGAGGAAATCTACAATACCATCACCGACTCCATAGATATCGGCATGTGGATTTAAAATACTTCGTGGTTGCAGCCACTGGCCAACTAATATCTCCACATCCTCATTATTTACAGTTCCATCGCAGTTTAGGTCGCCTGATAATGTTCCCTCACTGCATAATTTTATAAGATATACCTCATATATTGATCCAGGGGAATCTGAATCTGAATATCCTGCGATTATGTATCCGCCGTCTACTGTCTGCTGAACCGAGGAGCCATTGTCGTCCTTGCTTGCCCCGAAGGTCTTTTCCCACTCGCTACTTCCATTGGGATCAGTCTTAATTAGATATACATCGCAGTCTCCTGCTCCAAAGGAATCGGTGTCTCCTGCGATTATGTATCGGCCATCCAATGTCTGCTGAACTGAATTGCCATACTCGACCCCACTTCCCCCAAAGGTCTTTTGCCATTCGCTGCTTCCATTTGGCTCTGTCTTTATAAGATATACATCGCTATCACCTGCTCCAAAGGATCGGGTGTAGCCTGCAATTATGTATCCGCCGTCTATTGTCTGCTGAACCGAAAAGCCCTTATCGAAATCGCTTCCCCCAAACGTCTTTTCCCACTGCATAGTTCCATTTGGTTCGGTCTTTATTAGATATACATCGCTCTGGCCTGCGCCAAAGGAGGAAGTGCTGCCAGCGATTACATATCCTCCATCCGATGTCTGCTGAACCGAATTGCCCTGATCGAAACTGCTTCCTCCGAAGTCCTTTTGCCATTGCAAATTTCCGTTTGGCTCGGTCTTTATAAGGTGTACATCACAGACCGTTGAGAAAAAGGGATGGTCCATGTATGTGATTATGTATCCACCGTCCGATGTCTGCTGAACTGAGTTGCCATACTCGTGCTCGCTTCCCCCAAAGGTCTTTTGCCATTGCATAGTCCCGTTTGGCTCGGTCTTTATAAGGTATACATCGCTACTCCCTGCTCCAAAGGAAAAGGTGTATCCAGCGATTATATATCCGCCATCCGATGTCTGCTGAACCGAAGAGCCAGAGTCACTGCCGCTTCCCCCGAATGACTTTTGCCACTGCATAGTTCCATTTGGCTCGGTCTTTAAAAGATATACATCGGAGCCTGTTGCTCCAAAGGAATCGGTGTATCCTGCGATTATGTATCCGCCATCTGCCGTTTGCTGAACAGCATAGGCCCCCTCGATAAACCCGATTCCGCCGAAGGTCTTTTGCCACTGGACAGGCGGCCCATCGGCCGATGCAGGTTCTGTGGCAGACAAACTACAGCCTACAATAACTATTAAAATAATCCATCCCCACAGTCCTGAATTCCTCGTCCCAATCATTCCTACTACCTCTTCCTCTCAATTTATCCAACATGAGCCAAACTATCACAACTACGGCACATAATCGCATATAACAGCAAAGAAAATCTCACAGATTGCTAAAAAGCTAATATATCATATTTAAGGTGATTAGTAAATAACAAAATCCTCATTCTCACAATTTAACCAGAAAAGTAAAAAATCAATAGAAGGGGGATTTTGTAAAACTATGGTAGGAAAGAACGCAGATTTTTATTGTAGACAAAGATTATATGGATTGGTAAATTGGGGGCTTACAGGACGCAGATATCAGAGAGACGCACCATAAGATAAAGAATAAGGCGGTCAATTTTGGTTTGCCCGGAATGTAATTCGAAGAATGTACAAAGTTTGGATTTATAAATAAACATATTCTTTTATTTATGAAATTACGGAAAGGGAGGTTACTGAAAATATGGGAACACATGATGAATGCCCAAGCGAATAATAATAAATATAGAGTTGAGATTAGATGCGATAGGAGAAATATTATGAAGACCATATGGACAGTAACTTTGTTTCTGATCTGTCACTGCACTGTTTCTGCAAATGAAATCAGGGCAATTCCTGTAGATGAATTTAATGAGACTATAATGCCCGCAATTAGAAAGGCTGAAAGCTCTATACAAAACCTGGAAGTGGACTTTGAGCTATCAGAGCAACAAAAGCCGCTCAATTTTGCTTCAGATGATTGGAAAGACTCTGGTCGTTATGCAAAGTGGAGACTTCTGTCAGACGGACAGAGAAAAGGCAAAATAAAAATAGACGTCTTTATAGAGAGTCGTGGAGGAAGAATTATAAATGAGAGGTCATACGCAATAAGCTACAACGGCAAACAAGGGAAAAAACTTCTTCATGGCAAGACCTTAAAAGGTAAGACATCGCCAGTCAAAGAATGCACAATCCTTTCAAGTCGATATGACACTGTCAGGAGTGAGATGTCTGCTAGGTTATATGGAAACCCTTTAATATTAAACTTCCTGGGATACAGACGTGACCGGAGTTTTTCAGAGTATTTGAAAGCATTTATGGATCCAAAGGTCAAGCCTTCATCGAAGTTTTCAAGAAATATAGACTTGGTAAAGTTCGAGAATACAGAATGTGTTCGCATACAAATTGAAGCAACAGGAGTGGTTCGGACTACATACTGGCTTGATCCTGCGAGAAATTATGCTCCGTTAGCGATTAAAACCGACCTTTGGAACAAAAAGGGGGAAGAATTTGTCTTCTCGCTTAGAAAAGTGCTGAAATTCAAAAAAATATCGGATGATATATGGTTCCCTGTAAAAACGCAAAGAGAGGGAAGAGGAATTAAGGTGGCGGTCAAGAAGATAATAACCGTTTCAAAAGTAAGAATTAATATAGAAGGCTTAGAAGATACCGACTTCGATTTAAGTATCCCCAATGACTATAAGATAATCGACAAGAGGGTGACGAAGTAATAACGCATGGCTTCTGGGCATTAGAAACTGCAGGAGTATATGCTGTCAGTTCATGGGCAGGAGCGAATCCCATTATAGTAGATGAAGGCTGATTTAAATCGTCCAGCGTCGCCTTTGTTTCTGTTCAGATATTCTTCAATTTTTCAGCGGCGGCATAAGCATGTTCACCGCGTCACAGATTTCTTCTTATTCGCTCTTAGTTATATGTAGTTGATTTAGAGACTCTTAGTTATTTACTTATCAAGAATTTGAAATTTAACGAAAACCGGTTTATGATCTGATGGATAGGCACCGTCAACATTGTAATCCACCTTCTCATAATGGAGGACGTTAACATTTCCTTTGTATAAGATCCAGTCTATTCCACTGCCTCCCTTGACACTGTCTTTCAACAGGAGGGGATCATCTGATTTTTCATCTGAGACAAATGTCCTGTATACCTGGCCTCCTGGTCTTGCATTGAAATCTCCCATTAAAAATACAGGTCGGTCTTTTGTCCATTCACCAAACCGATTGAAGGCATTGATCCTTTTCATGATCAGTTTGGCACTGTTTAGTTTTGCCAGGTCGTAGCCGCTCCTTGAAGTAAAAAAATGTGTATTGAATACGTAAAACTCCTGGGTGTTTTCCCAATGACCCCTGTAATCCATTGGATAGGGACTGGTTTCTCCATCTGCCGGTCTGTTTATCACGGCCAGGCGGGCCCATGTGACAATGCGGGGATTAATCTCGGGACCGCTGCCCAGTACCTGGGGTGTTTGAGACAGCTGAAAAGTGCCCATTTCCCGCAGGCGAAACCGGTCTCGCCTAAAGAAAATGGCCATATGTTCATCATCATCCCCGCCTTTGCGTCCCTCTCCAATAACCACATATTCAGTCAAATGGTCCATCAGAAAATCAACTTGCTCCTTCAGGCCTTCCTGTGTTCCAATTATGTCCGGACGATATTTCTTAATCATGTCCACTTGCCAATCACGCCGCACTGACCATGCTGGTTTAAAAGTAGGGCTGGCAAATTTCAGGTTATAGGTCATCACTTTAATTGGCTGTCTCTCTGGCTCCTTATCCTTGTCGGCCTGTGCATTTTCAGTAGTACATAAAGTAAAAAAAGCAATAATCATCATGTAAATCACTTTCATTTCTTTAAAATGCCTCATCTTTAAGGTCCTTTCTGTTTAGTTATAAATAGTTATTCAGAATTATTACCACTAATCTGACATTTTCCATTTAAACGGTTAAAAAGCATACTTTTCTCCGTACGACATCAATAATCTTATAAAACCCACCAATTTCCGCTGTATCTCATCCATAGCAAAACAGACTACAGATTTATGACCCAGAACTCAAGGTCAATATTGCCCACAGATTTCACCCCATTAGATAACGCTTCGCTATCTCACGGGGCAGGCAATAATAATGTAAAAATCAAAAATTCGAAGGATGACCCCCCAAATAAATTTGAGGGGCTAAACAAAGACAACCCCGCCCACAGGTGGCGGGGCTAACAGTCCGGATTCGGAGCTTTGGCGGTAATTACGGTTTTGTGTCAGAGCAATTGCTGTGTCAGGGGTCCAGCCCGTTTTCGGTTGATTCGTCACCGGCCTTTTCTTTTTTTAACGGCGTGGTCCACAGGTAGATCGTGTGATCGCCGTAATCGTCTTTTTCGTCTGAAATTTTAACTATCTTATCAGGTTTTACTCCCTCCATATCAAAGTCGTGTGAGACGATCCTTGAGCCGGGCTTGAGTTTCTCCAATTGGGGAATCAGTTTGACATTCAGACTCGGGAGCAAATAGAGAGTGACTACATTTGCCTTACTGAGGTCCAGCGTGAAAATATCCTGCTGCTCTATTCTCACGAGTTCTCCTACATTATTTTTTTTGACATTTTGGAGAGACTCTTTTACCCTTTTCGGAGATATATCGTATCCTACTGCTTTACAGCCGAATTTCTTAGCCGCAGTGACTACAATTCGGCCGTCGCCGCAACCGAGGTCATAGATTAAATCGTCCTTTTTGACTTCCGCCAGCTCAAGCATTTTGTCCACTACTTTTTGTGGCGTCGGGACAAAAATGACATCCGGTTTCCGAGAGGACTTGCCGGTTTTTTTACGACCTTTCCTCCAGCCTTCCACTTTTCTTGTGCCTCTGGAAGTGGTCATCTCGCCGCTCAGCTTGTTGTTTTGCAGTGTTCCGGCGAAGCTGATTTCGGATTTTCGTTCGTTATACTCCAGAGTTGTCTTGAAGCTGACCTGATTGTCTTCAAGAAGGACCTTCTGAATAGCAATCGGCCCGTACATACCGCTCAAATCCGGGTTGATTTGCAATATCTGTGTGCGTGTTCCGCGATCGGATGTGATTTCAAGGTTCCACTTGCCAATAAAGGCTGCACCGAAGCGAATACCGGCCGCCTCAATCTCGCCGCGGTCACTCGTGAATGTGCCGGAAAGCGTATGTCCCCTCCTGACAGTTCCATCGAAGGTGGATTCCCACTGCCGGTCCTGGACTTTGCTCGCTCGCTTGAAATTCAGCTTATTTTTCTTAAACTCCACATCCGAGATGTTATGCTCGCCCCACTGGCTCTGCCAGTCGGCGGCAAGTTTTCCATCCTGGTCCTGTTTGACTATCAGGGTTGCGGTATATTCCTGTTCGCCCACTTTGATTTTCATGTCCCAGCTTCCAGCCGCCCTTGACATCGGTCTGAGACGCGTGCCCTCGACCTTAGACTCGCCTCTGTCACCGGATAAGGTCCCTGTGAGTTTTCTACGCTTGACCGTCCCGGTAAATTTCGCCTCGGATTCACTTTCCCGGAATCGATAGACTTGTACAAAGCTGAGCTGACCGCCTTCATACTTTATGTCTTTCAGCTCGCTCAGTCCCCCAAAGCTCATCCAACTGCCGGTAAGCTGGCCTTCCTTGTTGCTGGAAAACGACAGAATTGATGTTGTCTGTCGGCCGTCAAAGTCTATTTTGACCTGCCAGTCTCCCGTAATTGCTTTCTTTGCGGGCCCGGCTGATACCAGTGCCGGGGGCGTCAGAAAAACTATAAGCGCAAGGAGCCCGACTGTTTTGCAAAGTACTGTCTGCTTCATGATGTAATCCTCCTACCAAAAAGACACTATTTCATGTTCACCGACTTCAAGTATTCATGAGAATACCGCAGTAAACGAGTTATGCTACCAGATTTGAATAAGAAAAGCAAGTAATTTTTGTCGGCAAAGCACAGGAAACAGCTACAGCAAGATCCTCGCTCTTGATAACGGCGATATCAGTTTCTTTTTCTCTTGAAGACTCTCACGTAGTCTATATAGTACCTTTGTGGGAAGATACCATCGTCGATTCCTTTTTGACCACCCCAGGAGCCGCCAATGGCTGCGTTTAAGATTAGGTAGTGCCGTTTATCATAGGTTCTTGATTTTTCAAGGATTAAGTGTTACCATTCAGGTACGATACAAAGAAGCTATATATTTTTGTACAATATGTGGCTATCGGCGTTTATACCAATATCAAGATAAGTTTAGCTCTTATGGCAATTTCGTTTAAGTGTGAGTGAGGAAGCGATGAAGAAAACAAAGTTCTCCGCCATCGTATTGTCCATATTGTATTTGTTCGTATCTG
>JBARPZ010000179.1:0-1718 GCA_049643445.1 Sedimentisphaerales bacterium | reverse complement strand
ATCGCGCCGGGACATCCCGAAAAACGTCTTTTCATCGATATTAGGCACACCGTGAGAGCAGCAGCGGCAGGAATGTTGTTCTGAATGGTCCGATTGATTTGATTTTCCACCTCTCTTTTGTTCCATGATTAAACCCTTTCCTTTTATATGTGTAACTTCTTTGTCAAGAGCAAAATAATTGCCGGTTATGAGTCTTCCTCCGGCAGTAGCCGTGGGTCCACATTTTGCGGTTCGTCGTAAAATGCGGTTCCCAAAGGATTCCCAAATATGAGAACAATCTATCATATTATCAAAATCAAGTCGAGAAAATCTTTGAAATTGGGTTTGTTTGGGTTTGTTTGGGTTTGAATTGGGTTTGTTTTTGAATAATATTGGCTTTAATTGGCTTTGAATTGGCTTTGATTGGCTTTGAATTGGCTTTAATTGGCTTTGTTTTCCTAATTGACCAAGTGTCCATTTGTTCATAATCCTTTGTTAATACATTATTTACATTCAACTTGACTTTTTTGAAATTGGCTTTGTTTTGCATAAAAAGGTTATTTTTTCGTACGTAAGCTTTCGTACTTCGTATCTGGAATAGCGTACAGTGTGCAGCGTAGAGCGTATAGCGTGGTAGAAAATAGCGTACAGCATACAGCGTATAGCGTATAGAACAAACATAAAGCACCATTTACAAAAGATTCAAACTGGTTCCCTGCCTAAGGCATGCAGGGATTCGGGCCTGCTGGCTCTATGTCCTTGCTGCGCTGCAGCTTACGACTTGCGGTTCTCCGCTATATCCGTCGCCTACTGGCGGTTTACGTTTGCCTGCTGTCAAACATACAGATATATTAATAGCATTACAAACAAAAGTAAACAAAAAATGACCAAAAAAAGCACTTTTTTTGGTTCGACCGGGATATTCACAGGGCAATTTCTGCTAACACCAAATCGACGACTTTGAGTACGGATGACGAAATTTCTTCCGAAAGCTCCAAACCACAGCTAATATCCATGGGTTTAATACCAAAAACCACTACTTCCTTCGGCTCACAGCCAAGCTGTTTGGTCATTGTCAGTGCCTCTCCCAGCCCCAGTTCGTGCAGCGACATGCCATTTCCGTTAGGCCGAGTCAGGTCATCAGCGGAGAATCGGAGCACGATCCCCGGCTCACAATCGGCCTGGACTGCGTCGATAACAATTACCTTCTTCCTCTCGGCCAGCACATCCAGTAAATCCGCGCCGGCCGTTCCGCCGTCAACCAGCTCTACATCGTCAGGCAGGGGGATTTTCTGCATCTGCTCTATCACGCGCACACCCACACCCTCGTCACGGAGCAAAATATTGCCTATTCCCAAGATGAGGATTGGGCGTCGATTGCAACCACCACTCATATTCTGTGTTGTACCTCTATTCCGTTACTTAAATACTCGGCCGCGTCTGTACTACTACTTCCGGCTTGTCCTTGCCCGGCCTGAGCATGTGTACTGAACATGCAAGGCACGGGTCGAACGAATGGACCACCCGCAAAACCTCAATAGGATTATCTATATCCGCTACCGGCGTGTCAATAAGAGCCTGCTCGATGGGGCCGTTTTGGTCAAGGTCATCCTTTGGTGAGGCGTTCCAGTTTGTTGGTGTTATAACCTGATATCGGTTAATCTTACCGCGGCTCGTGGCCGTAATCCAGTGACCAAGGGCTCCTCGCGGTGCCTCGGTCAGACCGATTCCAGTCTGCA
>JBARPZ010000178.1:0-25724 GCA_049643445.1 Sedimentisphaerales bacterium | reverse complement strand
CGGCCGGTTTTGGATATCGTGATAAGCAGGCTCGATACCCGTGACCTCCACATTTTCAGCCGACTTTTCACGGTAATGAGCTGTATATCGTCCGACTCCAGCTATCCGGCTGAAACGCTCTACAGAGGGACAATGTTCAAGAATATCATCAAAATGTTCGGGCAAAAAACGGATAGTCCACCACGATGCATGACGCATTGGCCCTTTATCAGGCCGTGTGGGGAAAATAAATATGGTGTTAGTGCCAAAGCTTTCAACCTGGTTTAGCACTTTGGCTTTTAGCCCCGTAAGAGCTGCAATAACTGCGGTTACCGAAGCGACCCCGATTACGATGCCAATTGTTGTAAGTATCGACCTGGTTTTGTTGGTCCAGATTTGCCCCAGCGCAAGATAAACACTCTGGTAGAAAAGACGCAAAAAAGCCGTGAGCACTCGTATCATGGCTTTCATTCCGGTTCCTCCTGCACACTATTTTGCATAGAGGCTTTATTTGCCGGGTCCTGGTCTCTTGGCAGGTCACTGTAAATCCGCCCATCTCTCATGTGAATTGTTCGTCTGGCGTGACGCGCCACGTGTTCTTCGTGTGTTACTAAAATAATTGTCTGTCCTTCTCGATAAAGCTGATCGAAGAGTTTGAGAATCCCCTCGCTTGTCTTGCTGTCGAGATTACCCGTCGGCTCGTCAGCCAGAAGGATGCTGGGATTGCAAACAAGGGCCCGGGCGATAGCCACGCGTTGTTTCTCGCCTCCTGAAAGCTGATTCGGCTTATGTTTTATCCGGTCGCCCAGCCCGACTCGCTCAAGGACGTTTTTGGCACGCATGTGCCGAGACCACCAGCCATTTTGTGAATAAATCAATGGCATCTCAACATTCTTGAGCGCACTTAACTGCCCAAGCAGCTCAAAGGACTGGAAAACAAATCCGATTCGCTCATTACGAATGCGAGCCAACGTTGCATCACTCATTTTAGTTGTGTCCTGCCCGTCCAGCTCATAGCACCCTGAAGTCGCTCTGTCCAGACAACCTAAGACATTCATCAGCGTACTTTTGCCGGAACCGGAGGCCCCCATCACCGCGACGTACTCGTTTTCGCCCAGCTCCAGGTTGATTCCATCAAGCGCATGGATACGTTCCACACCGACTTTGTAAATCCGTGCGACGTTCTGAAGCCGAATTATCAGCTTTTCAGCCTTTTCCGTCATCTTTTGACTCGTTCGCATCAGCCCCGGCTTTGACCCTGTCGGCATTTTTCTTTTTCTTCTTTTTCTTTGACTCTACTTCTCGCTCGTCTTTTATTTTCTGGTTGTGCACAAGCTTTTCGAGCACTGTATACGGACCAGCTACAATCTTGTCTTCGGCTGTGATCCCCTCCTTTACTATGGTATGAGTCATGTCACTTTGCCCAATCTTAATCGGCGTTACCACCGCTTTGCCGTCAACGTAACGATAAACTATCGTCGCATAAGTCTTGGCAATATCCACATGGGCAGAGTTCTCCCGAATCTCCAGAGGCAGTTTGTCAACCTCGAGGCCCAGCACCGCCTGAGTCGGCACCTTAAGTATATCGGTGTGTTTACGTGTCTCAATATCCACATGCGCCGTCAGGCCTGAGTACAACTTCTCTTCGGTATTCTCAAGCAATATTTCTGTTCTGTAATATTTCGTATTGCTCCAGGTCATCGAATGTGCCAAAGCAATCGAGTCAACCACGCCGGTAAATTTACGGTCGGCAAAAGCGTCCACGTGGACTGTTGCTTTTTGGCCGACTTCTAATTTGCCGATGTCTGCCTCGTCAACCTGCGCCACAACCAGCATCTGGGACAGGTCTGCTACCTCCATAATCACCGTCCCCGGATTATTCATTGTTCCTGTAATCACAAGCTCACCGACTTCGGCATTAAGGCGTGTCACCACACCGTCGATGGGCGAGGTGATAGTCGTGTAGCTCAGGGCCTCTTTCGCCTGGGTGATTCTTGCGTCGGCCGCTTCAAGATGGTGTTTCAACACGACCAAATTCAACTTCGCCGCTTCCAGTGTGTGCTTCGCAGCCTCATATTGTGCCTTGAGATCGTCAACCTTAAGCTGAGTCTGGTCGAAAGTGGCCTGGCTGATATCCTGGGACTTAAGTAATCCTTTTTGGCGTTCCAAGTCCCGTTCGGCCTGTTTCAGCGAAGCCTCAAGGCCCACAAGCCCCGCCTGCTGACCGGCGACCCTTGATTTGTCTACTTCGATTTGGGCCTCTTGCGCCGAGCGACCCGCCTGGGCCGAAAGAAGCTGACTTTCCAAATCCTTCGCATCCAGGCTCACCAGTACAGATGCTGGAACCGGCGGATTCGCATCCGGATTACCACAGGTTACGATATCGCCTTCCTCGTATGGCAACGCTACAATCCGTGCCATAACTTTTGCGCTTAACTCCACTTTTGTCTTGGGCTCAATCTCGCCGGGAGCACTGACAAACTCAATCAATTCTCCTCTCTGCGCTTGTTCGATACGAACCACAATGCCCTTGTTTAAAGCTCTGATTTTTATCAAGACCTGCATCCCAACCACAGAAACAAACAACACCGTTACAATAACCGCGACAATAACTATGTGAGATTTCTTCACGTTAAGTCCTTTCCTGATAAAAAAAGGGCATCGACAACACGTATATCTTCCAAATACCCATTATATAAATATATACGCATTATTGCACAAATAGTTACAGTCCCCTCATCCTTATATGCCTATAAACCAGCCATGAGTGATGTATTAATATGCTTTTTAAACCCTGCGGTCAAGGATATTCAGTTCGGTTCCTATATTGCATACAAAGCAGAATCTCGGTTTTAGCTGCTGGTTTTTAGTTTCCCTGGCACAAAAACCGTTGACGTCGCGAACTTCTTTGCCATAAAATCGTATAAAATTTACTAAAATAGCCTTTTATTGTAGTCGAATTGTATTTTTTGATGGTCTAAAGATATGGAATTTGGAGGTTAGAATGAGAACTGTAAGCTTCAATCAGGAAAAGACTTGTTCGCATTATCGTAGAATTTCAGTTTTGCTCGTATTTTTGTTCTTTATCGCGCCGCTGCCAGCCCTTGCCGAGGATGCCGGTGTCGATGCTCTGCGTCGGGTCGGCAAGGCTTTTGCCAAAATCGCCGGAGAGGCCTCGCCGGCCGTGGTTGGTATCAAGGCCGAAAAGACCATCACCTACGAGCGTCCAACTTTCCGGGACTGGCCGTTTGGAGACTCATCTGACGATGATATCTTCGATCGTTTCTTCCGCAGGTACTCCCCTCAACGGCGCGCACCACAGCAGCGCAAATACCAGCAGATGGCACAGGGCTCTGGTTTTATTGTCTCTGACGACGGCTATATCTTAACAAATAACCACCTTGTCGGGGATGTTGAAAAAGTTACGGTCAGGCTGGCGGATGACCGCGAGTTTATCGCAGAAATTAAGGGTACAGACCCGGATACTGATATTGCCGTCCTAAAAATCGATGCAGAAAATCTCCCTGTTCTCGAACTGGCTGACTCTGATGAACTTGAGGTCGGCGAGTGGGTCGTTGCTATAGGCAATCCCTTCCGTCTCAGCCAAACCGTGACTGCCGGCATCGTAAGTGCCAAAGGCAGAAGTGGTTTCCGTCTCGCCGAGTTTGAAGATTACATCCAGACAGATGCTGCGATAAATCCCGGTAATTCCGGGGGACCACTGCTCAATCTCGATGCAAAAGTAGTCGGGATTAACACCTTTATCATCTCGCAGACCGGGGGATACATGGGTATCGGTTTTGCTATACCTGTCAATATAGCAAAATTCGTCTATGAAAGGCTCCGGGAAGGGAAAACCGTTGAAAGAGGATTCCTCGGTATCTCTTACGAACAGCTAACACCAGAATCCGCCGACGCATTCGGATTAGATGAAAACACCAAAGGAATCGCCATAGCGGAGGTTATTGAGGATTCCGCCGCTGATAAAGCTGGATTAAAACGATACGATGTCATTGTTGAGTTGGACGGAAAGCCGGTTGAGAATGGAAATGAGTTCCTCAACCGCGTTTCAATGCTAAAGCCGGGAACTAAAGTAAAAATTGGAATAATCCGCGATGGAAAACAAGAGACTCTTACTGCTAAACTTGGCACACGTCCGCCACAGGCTGGAAAAACCAAAACCCAGCCGGAGACGCTCGAAGAATTGGGATTTAGCGTCGGGAATCTCACAGACGAGCTGGCTGACCGACTCGGCTTCAAGACCCTGGAAGGTGTTATCGTTACCAGTGTCGAGTCCGGGTCGCAGGCTGAAGAGAAAGGGATCTCTGTTGGTATGCTGATTACAGAAGTTGACCGAAAGCCGGTGAAAAACACTAAGGAGTTTGACGAAGCAATAGAAAAGGCCGGCAAGGAAGGAAGTGTTCTGCTGTTAATTAATGATGGAACCCACACGCGATTCATTGTACTGAAACTGCCCAACAAATAAACTTGTTTTTAAGATAACGAAAAAGACAGGCCAACAGCTAAGAAACTTGTTGGCCTGTTTTTTGCCCTCAAATAGTGGCTTATGAGATTAGGTTTTTACTCTATTGTGTTTTCCCGGCGCAAGTATTATACTATTTGCCGGTTTTGACTTTAAAAGCATGGTGGGCAGTCCTGAAATGTTGGCTGCCCTTACTTATGTGTTCGTAGTTTGCGACTTACTGTAAGATTAGTTTTATATGTTTGAAAGGTAGTTCAGGAGATACAGATATGGGTTGTAATTTGGCAATCGCAGGCGTAACCGGAGCTGTTGGACAGGAACTTCTGGAAATCCTGGAGCAGCGTGATTTCCCGTTTGATTCACTCAAATTGCTTGCAAGCAGCCGTTCGGCTGGTAAGAAAATCGAATTCAAAGGTAAGGAATATATCGTCGAAGAACTGACCAAAAACAGCTTTGACCGGATTGATATTCTACTGTCCAGCGCCGGGGCCGCAAGGAGCAAAGAGTTTGCCCCCGCCGCAGTCCAAGCCGGTGCGGTCGTAGTCGATAACACCTCGGCCTTTAGAATGGATCCGGATGTCCCGCTGGTCGTTCCGGAAATCAATCCACAAAAAATCCAGGAACACAAAGGCATAATCGCCAATCCAAACTGCTCGACGATTATTGCCATCGTACCGGTCTGGCCTTTGCATAAGGCCAACCCGGTCAAACGAATGATTATCAGCACCTATCAGTCCGCCAGTGGAGCAGGAATGAAAGCAATGCTTGAGCTAAAAGAACAAGCTCGGGAAATTCTCGATGGAAAAGAACCAACCTGCGAGGCCTTCCCTTATCAAATAGCGTTTAACGTCTTCAGTCATAACTCGGACCTTGATGCTGACGGTTATAACCTCGAAGAGGTTAAAATGATAAAAGAGACGAGGAAGATTTTTGACTGTCCGGATATCGCGGTTACGTGCACCTGCATTCGTGTCCCCGTATTGAGGGCCCACTGCGAGAGTATCAATCTTGAATTTACCGACCCGATTACACCAGACCAGGTAAGGGATCTGTTAAGCACCGCGCCGGGAGTCTCACTGATTGATGACCGTGAAAACAATCGTTTCCCGATGCCGATTGACGCCACTGGTAAAGATGATGTTTTCGTCGGCAGAATCCGTCAGGATCAATCGGTACCTGATAATCGCGGCATAAATGTTTGGGTAGCCGGTGACCAGTTACGAAAAGGTGCTGCCCTTAACGCTGTCCAAATCGCAGAAAAGTTACTATAATCGCCCCTTAATGGGCACTCGCAATATAAAACTTACGGTCTCCTACGACGGCATAAACTATAGCGGCTGGCAGGACCAGCCCGGCAAAAGAACCATCCAGGGTCTGCTGCAACAGGCGATCGGTAATCTTACCGGCGTTTTTACAAAAGTAAACGGTGCAAGCAGGACCGATGCCGGCGTCAGTGCGCTGGGCCAGGTCGCAAACTTCATTCTTGATTCCCGCATACCTACCGAGAATCTCCTCGAGGCAATCAACCATCGTCTGCCGCGGGATATAGTCGTTACCGAAGTTTCCGAGGCGGAGCCGACCTTCGATGTCTCAGGTTCGGCCAGGAGCAAACTCTACCGCTACAAAATCTTTACCGGCAGAAAACGAAATGTCCTCCGGACCCGAAACTGCTGGCACCGGCCGGGCAAACTGGATGCCGCCGCTATGGATGCAGCCGCAAAAATGCTGGTCGGAAAGCATGATTTTAAATCCTTCGCCGCTGCCGCCGACAAACGCCAAACCTCTGTCCGCACAATAATGCAATGTCGGGTAACAGAAGAAGACAAATGGGTCCATATAGATATCGAAGCCGACAGGTTCCTGTACAATATGGTGCGAAATATAGTCGGCACTCTCGTTGAAGTCGGCAGGGGCAGATGGAAAAGTGAAAAGATAAAAGAAATACTCGAAGCAAAAAACAGAACCGCCGCAGGCCCAACCGCTCCACCAGAAGGCCTGTGCCTGATGAGAATTGAATATTAAAGCGGAATTAAGAATGTAGAAATTCTCGATTCTCAATTCTAAATTCTGTCTTCTAAAGAAATGAAAATCGTTCACATAATAACAAGGTTGATACTCGGCGGGGCCCAGGAAAATACCTTAATTACCTGCAAACTGCTGGCGCAGCGGGGACATGACGTCACGCTTATCACCGGGCCGGCTATAGGCCCCGAAGGCGAGCTGTTCAATCAGACAAAGAATGAAAAATATGATGTAATAGTTGTTCCCAAACTGATTCGTGCAATCTGCCCTCTATACGACACAATAAGCTACTTTCAAATCAAAAGACTTCTCGAACGACTCAAACCTGACATCGTTCACACCCATTCAGCCAAGGCAGGGATATTGGGAAGATTTGCCGCACATAGCTTAAAAGGAAAATGGCGTGAAAACTTGCCGGCAATTGTCCACACAATACACGGCCTGGCCTTTCACCCTTATCAAAGAAGGTGGCTAAATAAATTTTATATCGCTGTCGAAAAGTCTGCTGCAAAGCGAACGGATTTTTTCATCAGCGTCGCTGATGCGATGACCGTCCAGGCAGTCGCTGCCGGCATTGGTGAAAGAGAAAAGTACGTTACAGCCTATTCGGCCATAGAAGAAGATGACTTCCTCCAGCCATTCCCTGAAGAGCAAAGGTGGGATTTTCGTCAAAAATACAAAATTTCTGAAGATGCCGTTGTCCTTGTCACAATTGCCCGGCTGTTTATGCTCAAGGGGCATAAATATATTATTGAATCTGCCAAACAGCTCTCGAAGCAATTCGACAATGCGATCTGGTTGTTTGTCGGAGATGGAAACCTCGCCGACCACTTCAAAGAACAGGTTCGCCAATTAGGATTGCCAGATAGAATCAAATTCACAGGTCTTTTACCACCAAGTCAGATTCCACTTGCCATTCAATCATCGGACATACTTGTTCACTGTTCCTTAAGAGAAGGCCTTGCACGCACTTTGCCACAGGCGATGCTTTGTGCAAAGCCGGCGATTTCTTTCGACGTCGATGGAGCAAAAGAAGTTGTAAATGAAGACACAGGTCGACTTATTGAACCAAAAAATGTCGAACAACTTACAAAGGCCTGCGCCGAATTGATGGAAGATAAAGTTTTAAGAGACAGACTCGGGCAAACCGGGCGAGAGTCTGTTAAAGAGAAATTTGCACCCGAAAAAATGGTGGATACCATCGAGACGGTTTATGGAAAACTGCTGCAAAGATAACTTTGTTTTGATTGGGAGAAAAAGATGAACGAGATAATTGCTTACTGTGGTTTGGTTTGTCATAGCTGCCCCATTTTGTTGGCAACAAGAGAGAAAAATGGTGAGAAAAGAGATAAGATGAGAGTTGATATTGCTGAGCAAATTAGAAAACATTATGGGACGGAATATAGGCCGCAGGATATTACCGATTGTGACGGGTGTAAGTCAGAAAGTGGAAGACTGTTCTCAGGCAGCAGGAAATGTGAAATAAGAAAATGCGCACGAGAGAAAAGTATTGAGAATTGCGCGCATTGCAATGAATATGCCTGTGAAAGGCTTGACAAGTTCTTTGCTACGGACCCGGAAGCCAAGAAGCGATTAGACGTAATAAGAAGTGCACTCTAACTTTGCCTGTGTCAGGAGAAAAACACTATGAAAAGTTACCGAAAGGAGTTGTGGTTTGATACAAGTGACAGGCGGGAATTCATCAATATCACGCCGCAGGTTGAAGAATGCCTGAAAGAAAGCAATATCAAAGAAGGTATTGTGCTCTGCAATGCTATGCACATTACCGCCAGCGTCTTTATCAATGATGACGAGTCCGGCCTGCATCACGACTTTGAGGTTTGGCTGGAAAAATTAGCGCCAGAAAAACCATACTCACAGTATCGGCATAACGGTTTTGAGGACAACGCCGACGCCCATCTCAAACGCAGTGTTATGGGCAGAGAGGTAGTTGTGGCCGTCACCGAGGGCAAGCTTGATTTCGGTCCGTGGGAGCGGATATTTTACGGTGAATTCGACGGCAAAAGAAAAAAGAGACTGCTGGTGAAAATCATAGGCGAGTGATTTGGTGACTTAATGGAGTTAGTGTTTTTCTTGGCAAAAGTAGTTGGAATATCGCTTTCAGGTGTGATGGCGCCGGGTCCGGTTACGGCTGCCGCTATAGCAATGGGGGCACGCAATCGCTTTGCCGGGGCACTGATGGCGGTGGGGCACGGCATTGTTGAGTTCCCGCTGATGATTTTGATTATATTGGGGATGGATAAGATACTTAAATCCACCACTACCAAAATCGTAATTGGATTTGCAGGCGGCGTGTTTCTGTTGTTTATGGCAATTCAGATGATAAGAAGTTTAAGCCGAACGCAAGACCAGGAGGTAAAAGTGACCAGGAGTGGCCCGGTGGTTGCCGGCATAGTACTCTCGGGAGGCAATCCTTTTTTTTTAATCTGGTGGGCCAGTGTAGGATTAAATCTGGCGATTACTGCAGCGGACTTTGGGATATGGGCCTTTGCGTTATTTGCTGTCGTGCATTGGCTGTGTGACCTTATTTGGCTTAGTCTTCTGTCGTGGGCGAGCTTCAAGGGATCGGCACTGCTTGGGCCTCGACGTCAAAAGAAAATATTGCTGATTTGCTCCTTGGCACTGCTTGTCTTCGGCCTGTTCTTCATCTATAATGCGGCAACCATTCTGGTGGAAATATTTTAAGGAAGTGTTTTTTGTTTTTTTGCAGAAAGGAAATTGATTGTGGACAATGAGAAATCACGAAAGAGTTCGGGCGTACACAGGAAGGTGCTAGTTTTGTCGAGGTTTTTCTTCATTTTAGCTTTGGGCGTTATTCTCACAGCGTCAGTCGGCTGCGCCGGTGTAACAAAAGGGCCTGTCCTGCTTCGCGTATCTGAAGACCGAGCTGCCCTGATGTGGGAAACCGAAGTCAAGGGGCCGGGCAAAGTTCTGTACGGCCAGGACAATTCGCTGAGGAAAAAGGTCACAACCGAGCCTATTCGAGTTGAATACGGAATTAATAAAAAGGTCGCTTTTATCCATAAAACCTGGCTTGAGAATCTTCAGCCTGGTCAGACGTACAGTTATCGCGTTACCAGTCAGAGAACCCCCGTTTTACAGCGAATTGCGACGTTGGGTCGATCCCGGGTTCAAAGTAAGGTCTATAAATTTCGCACCGTGCCGGATGACACAAATGAAGTGACGTTCCTTGTGTATGGCGACACCCGAACCAGGCCCGAAGTGCACCGGCTAGTAGTAGAACAAATGTTAGATAAAAAGGTTGACTTCGTGGTACATAGTGGTGATTTAGTGAGCAGTGGCGACCATTATGAACAATTTGGTCCACAGTTTTTTGAGCCTGTGAAAGGACTGGCTGAGACGGTGCCCTTCTATATCGCCAAGGGCAATCATGAGGGCAAAAAGGGTAATTTTGAAAAACTTCTGGTTCCCGACGGCCAGACAAATACATTCGGTTTTGATTATGGCCCGGTCCACTTTTTCTGTGTGGATAATTATTCGTCCGACTTAACGGCCCAGGAGCAATTAAAGCAGATAGCGGATGATGCCCGGAAGAGCAAAGCTCAATGGAAGTTTGTCAGTTTCCACAAGCCAAGCCTCAATTTCGGCGGACATTGGTCGGATTGGGGATATCCGGATGCGCTTCGGATTTTGTCTGAGGCCGGAGTCGATTTTGTCATGACAGGTCATTCACATCAATATGAGCGGTTTCGCCCTGTTGCTCCGCTACCGGGTACGGACGGCGGTTACGTAACTCATATCACCTGCGGTGGAGGTGGTGCGCCATCACACGATGTCAAGCCGTGCCTTTACCATGCACAGGCGAAGGTAATAAATCACTTCTGCTTGTTCAACATCAATGACAATAGACTCACAATGGATACATTCGATATCGACGGCAAGGTAATTGACCATCTTGAGATAGTCAAAACCAATGGTCGGCTAAACGAGCAGTACTTGTGGACAGCAGTTCCGGTGGCGGCGGTTCGTCTCCACCAGGATTTGCACAAGAACCAGCCAGCGCAGTTGTCAAAAAAGCCGAAGAAGGATCAGTCATTTAATGTCACTTATAAATTGTCGGTTCCTGCTTTAGGTGAGCCGGCAAAAATAACATTTAAGCTGGATTGCGACGAGAGGACATATAAACTTCCGGAGCCGAAAACTCTGACAATTCCGAAAGAAGGAGGGACTTTCAAAGTCGAACTTGCTGCAACACCTTTGACTGAAGTGAAGGTGCCGAAAAACAAAAAACCAATTGTACCTGCACTGAGACTTGAATGCCACTATGAAATAGGTCGTATAAAGGAGCACATAAGCTACTCCATAATTGCTAAATCTTAAAAGGCATGGGGAGCTTAAGCTTCATTGTCTCGTTCAGCAATGTTGTCAAAGGTTGATGGTGTTTGGATGTCACCAAGAATTTGTTTTAGATTGTGCCGGGCCAAGGCGCTTCGCTGGGCTTGGGTTATTTGTTGCAGAGCGTCCGGCTGCTCGGTTGTTGACTGAGCAAAACCCGCCGCCGCCACAGCTTCGGCAATGTCGGACAGTTTAATATTTGCCGGGTCTTTGGCTGGCAGGAAACCCACCTTAGGCTCGGATGTCTTGGCTATAATTTTGCGGTCAACAAGATGCTTGAGAATCTTGGCCCCGAACTCGGCGGGAATATCCAATTTGCTGCATATAACCTCCGCCTCGACCGGAGCATCGTTTTTCTCGAAAGCAATGGCAATCTCCCTGACGATATTTATAGCTGTGAGGTCGTTGGCAATGAAATATTCCTCCGTTTCTTTGGCAGCGGCAATCTCAGCAGCATCAAGACTCTTTAAGTGCTGAGTGGTAAATGTCAACAGCAGCCCGAAAAGCACTATCAGCCACGTGATAAAAATCCAGAAGACGCTCAGTGGTATAAGCCCCATTACACCGTAAACCTTACTGTAAGGGATGAATTCAGTAACGTATTGCCCAAAGCCCCACTTTGCAAAACTCCAGACCAACGCGGCTACGGCTGCCCCCCAAATGGCTGCCTTTGCTTTAACCTTTGTATTCGGCAGAATAAAATATAGCAGGAAAAAGGCTACAGTCGAGACGAGATAAGACAGAAGAATTGGGGCAACGTTTGACAGGGCGGTTTCTTGTATTTGCTTCAGAGCAGCATATTTTGTGCTGGCGAAAACACTAAGGCCAATAAACAAAAGCAACGGCCCAAGCGTCAAAAGCGCCCAATAGTTAATCATCCGATGCACAAAACTCCTACTGCGAGCAACATGCCAGATATTGTTAAATGCTCCTTCTATTCTTGACAACAGAGCCAGCGCCGCCCAGATAACAATAGCGGCACTAAAGAGCGCGACGGAACCTTCATCTAATCTTGTAAAGAAACCTTCGGCTATATTATCGAGATATTCTGTGAGCGCCATTTTTTCTTCCGGTTTTTCGGGGTCCGGCGTATATTCAATAGTTGAGAGAGGAAGCTGCTCATAGATTCCATTTTTTACTTTCTCGCCTACGTCACTATAAGCGGGGAATAATCGAAATATTAAAAGTAATAAGATGGTCAGCGGGACAATCCCAAAGATTGTATGATAGGACAGGGCGGCGGCCTGCTGGCCTGCGCGGTTCTTTCTTAGTAGTCGCGCACAATGTGACCATAGTTTAATTTGAAAGACTACAAAGCGGCTGGCCTTACCAAGATGTGTCGTAGGTGTGGACAAGAGCTTTGTTAACATCTTCGGCCCTTTCAACTGTAACTGGTTTCTCAAGCACCTTTTATTGCGTTTGGAGCCCTGCTTGTGGATTCCTATCTTAATGTCGTCAATCAGGGAGGGGGTCCTTTACTCAAACAGTTTATCAAGGAGCTCTAATCCCTTTTTTATTGCTTGATCCTCAAATAGTTTGCCGAGGTCCAGTTCAGGCTTGTCGGTTGTGCCTCTAAGTGGAAGCGATATCCTGTCGTCGGTTTTTTCACCGACTCTTACTGTTCTGCCACCCATAGTGTAAGGCAGGGTTACTGTCATATTCAACCGTGTATCTAATCCGATGGTTCCTTTGAAATTGACAGGATTGTCACCAATATCCAGTTGCATGTCCTCATATTCAAGCTGGCCATTCTGTAAGACAAATCTTGTTGGATGGATAGTACAATTCTGCCCTCGAACACTTCCACCCGCTAATGAAACCATCTGGCCGAGTAAGTCCGAACCTTCCAAAAGCATTTTATTTGCTGAGATTGTGCCAATCACTTCGATGTCATTTTTGTTCACTTTCTCCAGCGGTATCGCAAGGCGTTCGCAATGAAAGTTTGCCACGCCGCTGACATTAACAGCGTTTGCGAACACTGGATTTACATACTTCAAAAGCTTTCTGGCCATCTCATTATTGATTTGAATATCTTTGACTATCTGAATTGGCTCTGTAGTCTTTAATAGCGAAGGCTTGTCCTTCAAATTCGCCTCGCCGGCAAAATTTAGTTGGCCGTTGTTGACTGTTGTCGAAAACGGTGCTATCTTTAGCAGGCCGTCTCGGATTTGAAAATCAACATCAGTAGTCCCAAAATTCAATCCCATATACTCGGCCTTCGCAAATCCCACTTTGGCTTTGGTATTAAGATTCTCCAGCAATTTATCTTTTTGGTCGGTTGGGTATTCGCTGGCAAAACTAATAGTATCTTTTCTTTGTCCCTCCAACCTCAAACCCTGCGGCAGGTAAGGTGCGGTGATAGTGCTGACTGCTGCCCAGTCATATTCACAATCGACTCGCCCCTCCAATTTGGTTTTGCCATCTTTGCTGACCTGGCTGAGTTCGCCCTTATGAATTTTTATTTGCGGACTTATCAGCTGAAGCTTTTTGACGTTAATAGTTTTTTGTTCCGGGTCAACTTCTGCGTCGAAATTGATTGACACATCGTTTGCCTCAAAAGGCTTCTGCCCCGGATAGTTAACTTTTAAATTCTTAATATCTGTCGCTTCAGTTACGACCCGGTAACCCTGCTTTTCGGAACTGATTGAGACATCCGACTTAGCAATACCAGCCAGTTTCATTTCCTTCGGGAACGAGGCGAATAGCACGGCAAACGGCTGGACTTTTTCCAGGTCAACGTTATTTGCAGAGATAGCCAGCGTCATAGGTTTTGCGGCCTTTTTGTTTAACGGTAGAACCGCATCTTTTATACTCACCTCACCGAGGCTTGCATTTGCATTTACGGAACCAATATTCAGGATACTCTTGTTTGGTTCGGCAACGACAGAATAAGTGATATTTGCCATCGGCTCGGAGGCACTCACTCCTTCTGTCGAGCTCAAACGAAGATTCTTGACTGTGGATGAGCCTGAGGCCGTAATTCTATCTTTCCTGATGGACGCATCGCCATTGGCGGAAAGCTCCCCGCTCATTTTGTATTGGCCTATGTCTATGAACTGTCCTAACTCGGACTGCAGACTCGCCAGATTGATGTTGGCATTGTATTTCAATGCTTCGCTGGTTCCGGTGCAGTCGAGCCTGCCGAACGACGATGTGACACCAACCTTGTCGAAGATTATCTTGTCCTTCTCGGCAGTTATTTCAGCCTCGGCCTTGACGGGTTGCTGCAGAGCTATGTTTTTATCGTCAACAGTTCCTTTTAATTCCGCAAGACTTACATTGCCGGTGACTTTCCTTTTTCCATCTTTTGTAGCTGTAGAGACCGTGCCGCTCAGCTTGCCGGATGTTACTTTCATGTCCTTTTTAACACCAAAAGTTTGAGGCATCTGGGATAAGACCTGGGCCGCATTTAATTCAAAACTGCCGCTGAGACTTGAATCCGATTGTAAAAACTCGGAGAACGAATCGAACGTGGCCGGAACCGAACCGGCTGCCTGGGCCTTTAGCCAGTCGGTTGTGATGTCCAGGCTTTCGATACGTATCATTTTCTGTTCACGTTTCAGTTTTGCATTCACATCCAGGTTGTTGGTCTTCAACCTGTCACCTTTTAGCAGAGGGCCGGTTATATCGAGGTTTTTGGCTTTGATGTCGGCGCTGATATTTTCGAATTGCCCATCTTTAACTTCGCTGCTTACACTTCCCGAGAGCACACCTTCAGCTTGAATCTCAACACCGGCTAATGCCAAAAAGGGGGCTAAAGAGGGCAGATCCAGGTCTGTGACCTGAACAGAAACATTGCCGCTGGTTCCTTTGAGCGTCCAGCCTTTATTTGCCTTGCCGGGGTTGATTCGTCCTTCTGCCTGGATTTTTGACTCTTTGCCGGCACTGGCAACAATCGTGTGCAGGGTGAAAGTTGTCTCCTGACCCGGCGGACGCAGATTCACTCGAGAGCCAATTTGCGAAAGTTCAACGGTTTTAGACTGCTGATCAGTTACTTTCACATTGCCATTATTGATAAGCAGGTCCATCTTTTTTATCGGCAGGACAATGGGTATTGGTTGTGTGCCTGTCGTCGTCCTTTGCCCAGGCCCCGCAGTCTCTTTTGGCTGTTGAGCCTTGAGATTTATCTCCACTTTTGGCTCATCGATTATTGTTTCTCCTAATGAGACACTCCCGGACATGATGGAGCTATATTTGGGTTTTGTGGCGATTTGTTTTACCCTAACCGATGTTTGGCCGCGGCTGTCGTTAAAACTAAAATCTGTAATCCTGATGCCTTTTAACCAGCCCATCGAAAGGCCCGCAAAATCTGTTTTACCGTCGATGGAATTGTTGATTTTGGCCAGTATAAAGTTTCGGCCTTTAGTGGAAGATACAAACACGGGTATAAGAAAAACCACAAGCGCAATCAAAACGACTATGAATAAGGGTACGAATTTGAGCATTCTTTTCTTGTTCTTTTTTGGCGGCATGTCTCTTAAGCTTTTTTGAGTTTGCATAACTTCGTCCTCCTAAAAAATTAGTTTCTGAATCAGAAATGGCTTTAACTAAAGAGCGCAAGAGCTCGAGGATGTAAGATACTTATGATTTGTGCACTTTTGTCAAAGTCAATCGAGCATAATCTCATCCGATTTATTTTTGACTATTGAGTCAACCTTATCGACACATTCTTTGGTAATATCATCGATTTGTTTCTTACCTTTATCCAGGTCATCTTCGGTGATGATTTTGTCTTTCTGTTGTTTTTCGAGCTGCTTGTTTGCATCTCTTCGTATATTACGAATAGTGACCTTTGCCTGTTCACCCATTTGTTTTGCCTGGCCAACGAGTTGTGTTCTTCTTTCTTCGCTGAGAGATGGAATATTGAGCCGGATGATTTTACCGTCCACAATAGGTGCAATGCTCAAATCGCTGTTTTTGATTGCCTTTTCGATTTCTTTGACCGAAGAAGGGTCGAATGGCTTAATCACAACCATATCTGCTTGTGGCGTTGCCAGCGTCGCCATCTGTTTCAATGGCGTAGGCGTCCCGTAGTAATCGATCCTCAAATTCTCAACCAGTCCCGTAGAAGCCCGTCCTGTCCGAACTGCTTTTAATTCATCCTGCAGGAATTCAACCGCCTTCTTCATTTTGGATTCATTATCAGAGACTATTTCTATTATGGGCATCTACAACTCCATTTCGTATCGCGTATTGTGTCGTTCTTCACAATACGCATCACGCGTCACGAGCTACAGATTAGTGTGCCAACTTGCTCGCCGCAAATGGCCTTCGCCATGTTACCTTCTTTGAAAATATTCAAAACGATAATCGGAATATTATTGTCCCTGCTAAGACTTACAGCCGAATGGTCCAGTATTCTAAGGTTTTTGTTTATCAGGTCATCATAAGATATTTTTTCAAACAGCTTGGCTTCTGGATTTTTTTCGGGATCATCGCTGTAGACACCATCGACTTTTGTCGCCTTTATCAACAGGTCCGCATCGAGTTCAGCAGCCCTTAAAGCAGCACAGGTGTCCGTGGTAAAGAAGGGATTTCCCGTTCCGGCGGCCAATATCGCAACTCTTCCCAGTTCGAGGTGGCGAATTGCGCGTCTGCGGATAAACGGTTCACACATCGCCGCGACCTCTATTGCGCTTAAGACCCTTGTTGGTTGACCTGATTTCTCAAGCGTTTCCTGTAGGGCGCAAGCGTTTATGATAGTAGCTAACATTCCCATATAATCGGCAGTATTTCTGGGGATATGGCTGGTTTTGGAGAAACTTTCTCCTCTTATAAAATTACCGGCACCGACAACAACAGCCACCTGTGGCCCGAGTTTGCATATCTCCGATATCCTGTTAGCTAATGACTCAAGGGATGAGCCGTCAATTCCAAATTTCCCGGGCCCGCAGAAACTTTCCCCTGATAGCTTCAGCAACACGCGATTATATTTGCTCTTTGCCATGTATTTGCGATCTTATATTTCATACATCGGCCGAGGTACGATTCTTAGCCGACTTCAAATCGGACAAATCTTTGTATTTTGGCTTCTCCACCGGCTTCTTTGGCTGCTTCAGTGAGAACTTGCTCAACTGTTTTGCTGTTGTCTTTGACAAATTGCTGTTGTAAGAGGCAGTTTTCAGCAAAAAACTTCTTTATTTTGCCTTCCACGATTTTATCTATTATATTTGCAGGCTTATTTTTAACCTGTTCAGCGAAAATAGTTTTTTCCTGTTCGATCATTTCAGGATCAATTCCATCTTTATCAAGAGATAGCGGCTTGGTAGCAGTAATGTGCATCGCTATATCTGACGCTATCTGTTTTAGCACATCTGCAGCCGCGATTGTATCATCGCTGGTTTCAATCTGGACCATTGTGCCGACTTTTTCATTGAAGTGAATGTATGTACTTATAAGTCCCGGACCGTCGAGCTTATATTTTGCAAAGTCGCCGACTTGGGTTTTCTCGCCGGTTTTGCTGACAGCTTCAGTCAGGATATCGTTGAACTTCTTTCCATCAACGATTGTTTCCAGAATATTGTCGACACCTTCATCGGCCGCACACGCCAGGGCGGCGGAGGCCAGTGCTTTTGTTGCGGCTATAAAATCATCGCTCTTGGCTACAAAGTCGGTCTCACAGCAAAGAGTTGCCATCGCAGCCACTTTGCTGTCTTCGCTCCTCTTGCTGACAACGGTCCCCTCTGTAGTCTCTCGCTCAGCACGTTTGGCTAAAGTTGCAAGACCCTTTTTTCTTAGTATCCCCATAGCTTGCTCGACATCCCCGTTTGCTTCTTGCAGGGCCCTTTTGCAGTCCATCATCCCTTGGCCGCTCATCTTTCGCAGTTTCATCACCATCGATGCTGAAATCTCTGTCATCTTAAAATCTCCTGTCTTGTATTGCGTTGTTTGTTTACGCCAAACAAAATACGCACAACGCGCTATGGGGTGAACTGCTCTGGTTCCTGCTGCTCAGTTTCACCTTTTTGTGCCGGCTCTGCACTTGTTGGTAGTGTTTCCTCTTTGGGTGGTGTCACCTCTTTTGGTGGTGTCTCCTCGGCAGTGGCAACGGTTCCTGTTTCAGCTTTATCCGCACGAGCCAGGCCCGGCCTTTTCGAGTGGACTCGCCTCGGTCGTTGCGTCGGTTCCGGACGAGCTGAAACCATCGTTTTACCAATCGCCACGGCGTCTGCCAGCTCGTTTAGTATCAGGTCAATTGCTCGGATCGAATCATCATTCGCCGGAATCGCCACATCCACTGTGTCAGGATCTGAATCCGTATCGAGAACTCCAACCGTTGAAATCCCCAGCTTTTTGGCCTCACACAGAGCAAGATATTCCTTTTTAGCATCAATCACTACAACGGCACCCGGCAGCCGAGACATGTTTCGAATGCCATCCAGATTACTTTTTATCTTTCGCATCTCGCGTTTCAGTCTCGAGGCCTGCTTTTTACTCTCACTCTCAAGTGTTCCGTCTTCCTGCATAGCCTCCAACTGTTCCAGTCTCTGCAGTCGAGACCGAATAGTCCTGAAGTTGGTAAGCATCCCGCCGAGCCACCGCTCAGAGACGTAGTGCATCCCGCACTTGTTTGCAACAGCCTCAACTGCCTTTTGTGCCTGACGCTTCGTGCCTACGAAAACCACATCTTTACCCGAGGAAACCACCTCAGCAAGAAGCTTTCGAGCTATCAGAAGCCCCTTTAAGGTCTTTTTCACATCGATAATATGAATATTACCGCGCTTTGCGAAGATAAACGGGGCCATTTTGGGATTCCATCGGCTTACGCTGTGCCCAAAATGCACCCCTGCGTTAATCAGTTCACGAGCCAGTTCTTTAGTCACAAAAACCTCCAAATATTTTATAAAACTTCTCTCATCCGCCACATACGGACAGCCAAACCAAGGAAATTAATGCAAAACGCATAAAATGTCAAGAATTTATGTCAAGAATTTTTGCTAAATCTAATGTTGTACGATATTTGGGCAGTGTCACATTTTCAGCGTGTTCGCAGTTAGGCGTACTTTGCGCCGGTTAATGTTTGTTTTGGCATTGCGTATTGCGGGACGCCGGACACGCCAGGCAGTTTACCAGCTTATTCCAGGATTTTCCACAGTTTTTTGACAACAAGCCGAAAGGAATATATAATATTGTTATATTAGGTAGTTTCTGGGAGCAGCGGCGATGAAGGAGTCCAGCTTTATTAACTCAATTTGCGAAATTTTACGAAAATGTATCGGCGCGCACAGCGTGCGCCATAGAGTTCAGCAATTTTTGAAAGGGCAAAAAAATGTAAACGAGAGAGGCAAAAACAACGATACTTATAATAGCCTTAGCTTTGGTTTTTCTAAGTTATTTTGAAAGAATTTAAATTTTTAAGGATGCACAGAAATGGAAGCGAAACAGAAAAAAATAAAGGTGGTTGTGAGTGTACTGGCTTTGGTTGCTCTGGTTTTATGTTCGCTCAGCGGCTACGCAGGAAAGCTGGAGCCGAGCGCACCACCCGGACCGACTATGAAGACACTGGATGAAGTCGAGCCGAGGATGCCTATCAGTCAGAGTGACATTCCGCTGACAATCAGTACGTCGGGGTCCTACTATTTCACCGGGGACCTGACCGCAACAGATACCGGCATCACAGTCGAAGCCAACGATGTCACGATAGATCTGATGGGCTATCAGCTAATCGGTCCAGGGTCAGGGACAAGCCATGGCGTCTATATGGACGGACGTAGAAACGTGGAGGTCTGCAACGGCACAGTTCGGAGGTTCGGCAGAAGTGGTATTTATGAAGCCGACGGTATATACGGTAAAAATCATCGTGTCGTCAATGTGCGAACACTCTCGAACGGGTGGCTCGGTATTCAACTTGCTGGTGAGGGCAACCTGGTTCAGGACTGCACGAGTGCGGGCAATGGTAGTACGGGTATCTTCGGGGGCTAAGCCTCCAAGCTGACCGGCAACACAGTCTACGAGAACCAAGCTTACGGGGTGTCTGCCGGCAGGGGTTGCACGCTCACCGGAAACACAATCTACAACAATGACGATGCCGGTATCCTTGCTGACAGCCGCTGTTTGGTGGCGGGTAACACCTTAAGCCATAATAATCAGTCTAACGTGGCCGCACAGGCCGGGATTTGTGTTGGGAACAGCTGTCTCATCAAGGCTAACACGGCCAACTACAAAAACCGGAATAACATATATGTATCCGGTTCGGACAACTGCATTGAGGAGAACCTGGTAACCAATTCGACTAATGGAATCAAAGTTTCCGGCACCGGCAACATTATTATAAAAAACAAGGCTCGTGCTAACACCACTAACTACGACTTTGCCGAGAGCAACTCCTATGGGCCTGTTGTAAATGTAGCAGGCGTCGGTGACATTTCAGGGCGAGTTCGCCCGTTGTCTACAAAGTTCAAACGGCCTGGATTACAAGCTGTGTGGTTGATTTTGATGATTTGGGAAGGTTCTGTGACCTCTGGCTGCAAACCGGCCTAAAATTAAAAGCTGACTTTGACGGCAGCAATGATGTCAACTTTGAGGATTACTGCACGGTTGCTGAGCTGTGGCTCAGGCTATGCCCTGTTGGCTGGCCCTTAAAAGACTAATTGCTGTGAGGGCCGGCTAAGAAAGGCTGCTGATATCTCGTCGTTCGTGACTTGTGGTTTGACGCCGAGCAATGAGATGCGAACTAATACCAGACGGTAATTATAATA
Source organism: Sedimentisphaerales bacterium (assembly GCA_049643445.1). GTDB lineage: Bacteria > Planctomycetota > Phycisphaerae > Sedimentisphaerales > Anaerobacaceae > CS2-K091. The sequence goes on along the minus strand of JBARPZ010000178.1, from coordinate 5,165 downwards.
TTAGGCTCGGTCTTTTTGGCCTGGATATCACCCGTCACTGTGTTGGTTCGTTTTATCGTAACGCCGGGATTTTCTTTTAGCCATTTGGTGATTTGCTCGTCAAGAAAGTCCAAAGCGCCTGGGTGCAGTTTTGTAAAGAAGGTCTTTACGCCTGTGATTCGGTTGGTGGAAACTACTTTTTCCTCCACCTTTTTTACCGCCGGTTTTGGAACCTCAATCTTTGGCGCCGCGGCCTTGGGTGCTTGCGCTGTGCCGCTGCCGCCCAAACTCAAAGGCGAATGTGAAACACTCGTACCATCATCGAAGGGAATCGGCTTATCAAGGTCTTCGCCTAAGGGGATTGGCTGATTGAGGTTTGCGTTGCCGGGAACATTACTGTTATTGAAATTATCCATAAACGACACTCCTTCAAATATTAAATATTAATAATGCCACTTAGGTATGACAGGGAACCCGATTTTACTGGATGTCGTAAAATGGGGATAAGCACAGCTAACCGCCAAACGAAAATAACGGCTGAATTTAGTCGGATAGCTCATTTGTTTGGTTGTTTTCTTTGACCTTTTTGGTTTTCGCTTCAGCCTTGTTCTTTTGGCTCGCCTTCCTGTTCGGGCTTCTCGGTCTTTGCCTGTTCAGTTTCTTTTTTGGCCTCTTTAGCAGCTTCCTCTTTTGCCTTTGCTTCAGCTTCTTTTTTGGCCTTTTCTGCGTCGGCTTTTGCTTTTGCGGCTTCGGCCTCTTTTTTGGCCTTATCTGCTTCGGCTGCTGCCTTTTCTGCATCGGCTTTTGCTTTTTCAGCGTCGGCCATTGCCTTTTGCGCTTCAGCTTTTGCTTTTTCAGCTTCAGCGGTTGCCTTTTGCAAATCGGCTTTGGCTTTTTCAGTTTCGGCCTTTAGCTTTTCAGTCTCGGCTTGTAATTTTTCTATTTGAGTTTGTGCCTGCTGCACAGTGGCAACGGCTTTTTCTGTGGCTGATTGAGTATCTGCCTTTGCTTTCGCGGTATCAGCCTTGGCTGTGGCCACTTCAGCTTTTGCCGTTGCAGTTTCAGCTTTTGCCTGCTGTTCGACGGCAGCAGCTTTTTCTGTGGCTGTTTTGGCACCAGCCTTTGCTTTTTCGGCCTCGGTCTTTGCCCTCTCGATTTGCTCCTCAGAGTCTCTGATGGCGGCCCGGGCCTCTGCTTTTTCCGCCTCGGCCTCCAAGCGTGCTTCTTCGGCGTCCTTGGTTTTGCTCTCTTTCTCGCGTTTACCCTCTAACATATCGAACGGGTCCGTAAAGGAATTTCCGGAAGGAGATTCATGTTTTCTTTCTACCTCTTCCGTCATTTCTTCCCTTGGGATACCACCGGTGGAGAAAGTCGGAGTTAATATGAATATGGTCTCCACTGCCCGCTCTTCAAAATCTCTGCCGGAGAACAGCATGCCGATCAGGGGTAAATCTTTTAAGAATGGCACGCCACGGAGGACATCGCGCCTTTCGCTCTTTCTGAGACCACCTATTATCAAACTTTCACCGGGCCTGATGCGGGTTTCTTTGTTGGTGATTTCTTTTTTGGTGACGATGGGTAATTGCTTTATGCCCTCGGGGGTTAGCTTTGATCCGATTATGATCCGTGTGTCCAGGCCTATGTAACCGTCCGCAAAGACGTGGGGAGTGATTTCAAGCGAGTCGATTATGTCTGCCCATTCGGTACTAGTGGTAAAATAATCGGCCCGCGTGTGTGTAAGGTATGTCTTATCGACCGGTACCCTCTGGCTCGATGAGACCTTTGCCGTTTTGCCGTTGATGACTTCAAGGGTGGGATTCATCAGGATTTTAAGATAACCCTGTGATTCTAATAGGTCCACAACAGCCGTGAATTTATCACTCATATAGCCAATGTTAAGACCCATTTTGGCGCGGCCGAATTCCCTCATTGAAGCGCCGGGAAAAGCAGCGAGAGGGTCACTTTCCACTAACCACTGGACAACATCTTGTCCAAAAGGCATGCCTGAAGGCATCGCCGAGATACTCTCGCCGAGCAGGTTCTCAATAGCGGTGGTGGTTTCCCAGTCTAATGTCTTGTCCGCATAGACCTCGGAAATAAGGCAGCTTATTTTGACCTGAATCGGCGGGATATCGACCTGTTCTAACAGCTCCAGTACCGCCTCGACATCTTCCCTCGTGGGGCATCTTACTATCAACTGGTTGGTGATAGCAACGCTGCTGACAGTGTAATCCGGTGTAGTAGTCGGGGGCTTACCTGGTTTTTGAAAAATCTTTGTAGCAAACTGCTTATGGACAATCGCTTCCAGCTCGGCAGCGGAAAGGTGATTGCAGAAGTAAAACAGTTTGAACTCCGGTGCTCCGCCGACTATTTGCTCGACGATTTTGGGCGGCCCTTTGTAAACACTGGGCATGGGAATATTGGGTTCGGTAGTGGTCTCAACTCTGCCAAGGTCGTCGAGGATTTTATTGGATTCCCTGCCGGCGGTTTTATCGGTTAGAAAATCCCCGCACCCTCCGGTCCACAGCGTGACTATTACAGTCAAAACTGCGAACAGCCTTCCACTGCAGCTAATTATCCGGCTGCTTTTCATAATTGCACACCGTCTTCTGGACTTATATCCAGACAGATTCTACTCCACTCTAATTAGTGTATACACAATAAGCAAAGACGGTATACCCCTTTATTGTATTGCATATTTTTTTATCGTCAAGCATAATCGAATAAAATTAGCAAAAAAACGTGCTTTAATTTTACCCAAATTAACATTAGACCAAACCGCGTTTTTGTGCTATTTTTATCGGATTATGGCAGAAAAAAAGCAAAATAATGCAATTATTGGCTTTGTGGCACTGGGCTGTCCTAAAAATATTATCGACAGCGAAAAAATGTTGGCCGAAATTGCTCAGGCCGGTTTTTTGATAACCGCAGACCCTGAAAATGCTGATGTCGTTGTAATAAATACCTGTGGCTTTATCGCCCCCGCCAAAGCCGAAGCGCTCGAAGCAATAAGGAACGCCGTCCACTGCAAACTCAATGGCACTGTAAAAAAAGTAATTGTCGCGGGCTGTCTCTCAGAAAGATTAGGCCGGCAGCTTTTCGAACAGGCTGACGGCATCGATGCCATTGTCGGCCTTGGCCAGCGCGATAATATTGCACGGATAATCAAAAAAACTATTCTCTCCAAACAGCCCGCAGCTTTCCTGAATCAATCGCCGCACACAACCAGTGATGATAGGGCCAGGTTACTCATTACCCCGGGTCATTGGGCGTACCTGCGAATCAGCGAGGGGTGCAATCATAAATGCTCTTTCTGCACCATACCGGCAATCAGAGGTTCGTTTAGAAGTAAGCCTGAGCAGCTTGTTCTGGCTGAAGCCGCCGAATTGGTTTCGGCGGGCGCAGTCGAATTAAATATAATCGCGCAGGACACGACACACTACGGGCGTGATTTGAAAATTAAAAATGGTTTGAGCTCGTTGCTAAAGAGGCTTGAGCAAATTAACAGACTCAAATGGATTCGATTGATGTATCTATGCCCGGCGGGAATTGATGACCGGCTTATCGAAACTATTGCAACAAGCGAAAAAGTCGTCCACTATCTCGATGTCCCAATCCAGCACGTAAACAATGAAATCCTAAAAGCCATGTACCGGCCTGATACAAAAGACCGCCTCCGGCAACTGATTGGAAACTTACGTTCGGCCATCCCCGATTGTCTGCTGCGGACAACCATAATAGTTGGCTTCCCTTCAGAAACCGACCGGCAATTCGACGAGCTGCTGGAATTTATCGAATGGGCACAATTCGATGCCCTCGGCTCCTTCAAATTCTATCCCGAATCCGGCACCGCCGCTGGCGAGATGCCTGCCCAGATACCTGAGAAGGTGAAGAAGCAGCGTCTCGACGAGCTGATGCTAACCCAGCAGAAAATTGCCTTTGCCAAAAATAAAAACAGAATCGGCAGCAAACTTACTTGTCTGGTTGATTCCGTTGATAACGAAGGCACCGGCCGGGGACGCTTTTACGGCCAGGCGCCTGATATCGACAGCATCTGTATCATCAAGAATTGCTCAGCAAAACCCGGGCAATTCATCGATGCAAAAGTCGTTGGCACAAAAGACTACGACCTGCTCGTTCGGCAAATGGAGTCTTGAATTGTGTCTAAATCCAAAATGTACCCCCTTAGAATTTTCCCCTTTTGGACCGGATTATTCCTTGTTATGGAATTTCTAACGGGGTAAACTTGCTGTTATGCTGAAGCTTATTCCGAATATCTTGACTTTTGGCCGCCTTGTCTTGGCCATCATCTTTGTGCTTATGATCCTTTACTCACCGCCTCGCTATGCTCACGGCGAATTGTCCTTTCCGGGCTACCTTGACATCGCTTTTATCCTCTTTGTCATTGCCGGCCTGACTGATATGATTGACGGCGCTGTTGCCCGCAGGTTGAATGTGACCAGCAAGTTCGGCCGAATGGTGGACCCCTTGGCCGACAAAGTCCTCGTCTGCGGTGCCTTTATATGTTTTGCGATAATCGGCGAGCCTAAGCTTTTCAATTTCGGCCCGGCTGTTTTGGCAATTATTCACTGGTCAGTGGCGGGCATTCTCATCGCCAGAGAAGTTTATGTGACGGTATTGCGGCATATTGCCGAAGCTCGCGGAATCAGCTTTGCCGCCACTGTCTCCGGCAAGATCAAAATGTTCTTGCAGTCTTTTGCCATCGGCACCGTGATAATAAAAATGGCCCATGCCCGGACCGCTGCGTGGGGATATTGGTTCACTACTGTTACGTTTGCGATAATGGTAGCGGTTACAGTTATCTCAGGCCTGAGAGCAACTCAGCGAAGTTGCTGGAAAACGGCAGCGAAATCCCAACAACCTGCTTCTGATTAGAAATCTTTAGCTGATGAGTGTTTCAAGTAAAAAAACCTTTAGATAAGGAAAGAGGGATATGAAACTTCAATCATTTGATATGACAAAGCTGGTAATTTTTTGTGCGGTTTTTTTTGTGTTCACAAATCTGGCACCATCGGTATACCTCTGGGCAAAAACAGGTGAGGCAGAGAAGGTGGAAGAATATATGCCGCCGGTTCCGCAGGGCAAAAAGTGGAAATTAGCGTGGAGTGATGAATTCAACGGTACAAAGGTCGACGAGTCGAAGTGGGAAATCCTCGGTGACTGGA
>JBARPZ010000177.1:0-2605 GCA_049643445.1 Sedimentisphaerales bacterium | reverse complement strand
CCTTCAAAGCTTTGGACATGGAAAACTCTATTGGCTGCTGCAATTGTGTAGTTTGATGTTCGTTAAATACCACCAATAAAGACATCTAAGGCCCAGATGCAGTTTTTGTTTTTTAGCACCTGACTTCGGTCTAAAATAATCTTGAAAACCACAAAAACCGTGCTGCTGAAGAATGGCCAACCAAGTTAAGCCCGACACCGAAATCACCGATATACTGAAGGGATATCGGCTCAGAGGGATTTCATGAAGTACAAAACCTTGTTCATGGTAGTGTGGATAATCAGCCACGGGGCTCTGACTAACGCAAGAGGCGGAACAGAGTTACAGAGAGCAACCGCTGAGGATAATACAGCCCAAGTATACTCGCAACGTGACTTCTTTGCACCCTTGAATAATGAGGTGGTAATGCATCTCTGCTATGACTTCTTCGTACCGGACAAGACCCACAAGATAAAGTTCGTCGTTGCCCTTCCGAAAACAATACCTGATAGGCAGAAGATACGGGAGATAGAGTGTTTTCCAAGACCATCGAGGGAATTTTCCAGCAAATGTGGAAACCAATACGCGGAGTTTATTTTCTTGGAGCCGAAAAGGCGGTTCGACGTGGAAATACATGTAAAGGCCGAATTGTTCAGATACGACCTGTCGACTGCGCGAAAAAAGTACAAAGAGAAACTTTTCTCAAGGTACGACGGCGAGGATTATCTACAGGAAGAAAGTGGGATAGAATGCGACGATTTCCTGATAAAGAAAATCGCAAGAACCATAAAAGGTCAAAGCGAAATAGAGACATTGAAGAACATACACAATTACGTGATTAATAATATAGAATATCGCATCCATAAAGAAAGAAAGGGCGCAGCCTATGCGGCCCAGCAGAAGACAGGTGATTGTTCCGAATACTCTGACCTGTTTGTTGCTATATGTAGAGCAAAGAACATCCCAGCCAGAGTCGTTACAGGCTATGCAGTAGTGGTCAGTGACACTTTACCAAAGCATGCCTGGGCTGAGGTCTATCTGCGAAAGTACGGTTGGGTCCCTTTTGACCCAACCTGGGCCGATGTGGAAGAACCCTGGCTACGAAAAGAACTATTTCAAACAATGAAACCGGCTTATATCCACCTTAAATACCCCAGCTACGACGAGGTATTTTGTCACGGTAGGGACAACGCGATTTGGCACTCGGGTGACAAAGTTGAAATGGAAGAATCGGTTAAATTCAAGAAATGGAAGTGGCAGTGGCAGAGGCCTGCCTTGAAAGAAAATATAGTAACAACAAAGCCAAAGCCCACGCACGGGGTGGTCGGTGGAATCCTGTACGACAAGGATAATCCCTCGGCTATAATTGACGGCAAAATATTGAAAGAAGGGGACACGATACACGGTGTAAAAGTTATAAAAATATATGAAGACAAGGTTGAGTTCGAGAAAAACAGCCGGAAATGGACGCAGAAAGCCGGAGAGACGGCAGATACATTCTGGCAATAGTCAATACCAGTTTCCTTTTCTTACCAACAGCTTTACTATCTCAGCATATCCAGAACAAGAGTATCCCGGGTATTTAGACAACTGTAAAATCAATAGTCCATGTCTAAGGAGCTTAAGAGGAATACTAAACTTAGGAGCAACTTCTTTTTGTGTGAAATGATTTTCCCGTGAAGAAAATTTGCTTCGATGTTTAAGAGGCGGAAAAAATAACAAATCAAGAAACAACTCCATCCCACAAGACGCTTTTAAAAAAACTCACATTAAACCCGGAGCAAACGGCCTCAGTCACAAGATTACATTGAATGTTGCCTGCGAATACCAGCTTCCTTTATCCAGCAATACAGAACGGGCACAACAAGCATGGTAAGCACCTCAATCGTCATTCCCCCAAAGGATGGTATTGCCATCGGCACCATAATATCGGAGCCGCGTCCTGTCGATGTAAGCACAGGGATCAGCGCCAATATGGTAGTCGCCGTCGTCATAAGGCACGGTCGAATCCTCCTCGCGCCGGCTGCAATCACAGCTTCACGCACCTGGTCTTTACTCTCCATCCGCTTCCCGCGAAATGTCTGCTCCAGATAAGTACACATCACAACACCGTCGTCCGAAGCTATCCCGAACAGGGCCAAAAATCCCACCCATATCGCAACGCTCAGGTTGATAGTATGCACATCGAACAGCTCACGCATATTTACCCCGAACAGGCTGAAGTCAAGAAACCAGTCCTGTGAATAAAGCCATATCATCAAGAATCCACCCGACCATGCAACAATTATCCCTGAAAATACCAGCGAACTGGTTACCGCGGACTTAAACTGGAAATACAGAATTATAAATATGATAAAAAGGGCCAACGGTATAACCACCAAAAGCGTCTTAGTTGCGCGAATCTGATTTTCATAGCTGCCGGCAAACGCATAACTGACACCATCAGGTATAACAAATTCACCACTGTCAATCCTGGCTTTTAGATACCGCTGACAGTCTTCGACGACGTCAACCTCAGCATGGCCGGGCTTCTTATCAAACAGTACATATCCAACAAGGAGTGCATCTTCGCTCTTTATAGCCTGGGGGCCTTGAACGTACACCTCGTCAGGCTTATCAAGATTGG
>JBARPZ010000176.1:0-2425 GCA_049643445.1 Sedimentisphaerales bacterium | reverse complement strand
ATCCGAGATTTCGCTCTCTTGGCCTGGCGAGCAGGCTGGTGCGCGAGACGATGCCAAAAATCAATGTCCCCATCATCGAGGCGATGGCGGTTATGGGAATAGTCAATCCATTCCTGGAAAAGGCGGGGATGAAGGCTTTTGCGGCAAAGATACAGGCGCGATGTGTCCGGCTTGTCGAGGCCCTTAGTATGGTCGGGATAGAAAGGCAGGATCTGATTGACCCACAAAAAGTGCGGGCTAAACTTGACCGACTGCCCGCCGAGAAAGCTGAATTTATTGAGCTTGAGATTTACCGGTTCCTGCAAAGCTATGGCTCCCACCGCTATAGCCAGGCGGGCCTGGAGCGAACGAGATACATATTAAGCAAGCTTACTGCAAGGCCTCTCTATTACATCTGGTTTAATCCGAAATTGAAGTTAAGGACAAGTTAAAGGGTAAGACGAACATGACAAATTCAATTCAGTCAATCGCATTGGATAAACTCGAATTTCATCCTGATAATCCCAACAAACAGAGCAGAGTCATTTTTTCAAAATTGGTTCGCAACATAGAGCGGACCGGCAGATACGAGCCATTGATAGTCCGGCCGTGTTTGAAGAAAGCGGGCCGTTTTCAGATAATCAATGGACACCACCGCTGTCAAGCCTTGGTCAGGCTCGGCTACGAAACCGCTGATTGCATAGTCTGGGATATAGACGATGAACAGACCGATATTCTGCTCGCAACGCTCAATCGCCTTGGCGGCTCAGACCAATTGGGCAAAAAGCTAAAGTTGCTGAAACAGCTCAACAAAAAAATGTCGACCGGCGAACTCACAAAGCTGTTGCCACAAACAGCAAAACAGATTGAACGGCTCGCCCATCTGAAAAGGCCAGGCGCACCTGCAAAGATGAACGCAAAGTGCTTTGCGAATCCGCTGGTATTCTTTGTAAATGACACACAGCAACAACAAATAGAAAAAGCTCTGTCGCGGGTTGAAGAGCCAAAAGCCAAAATGACAAAGGCAGCAAGGCGGGCCGCCGCTTTGGCCCATATCGCCCAAATCTTTTTCAATATGAACAAACTAAATAATGGAGTTTCCCATAATGACCAAAAGAAGAAAAAAACTGAGCAAAAAGCAGCTTGCAGTAATAGATGACTTGTTCAGCGGCGAGCTTGACGAGCAGGCGGTTCTGGAAAAGCACAAGGTAAACAGAAACGTCTATAACAGGTGGCTGGCCGACGATCTTTTTGTTTCCGAGTTTGACCGCAGAATCATGTCAGCCCATCGTCAAAGCGCTGCTTTAATTGCAAAGTACGCTCCGCTGGCGGCGGCAAAGCTGGTGCAGCTCACCGAATCGGAAAAGGAGGAGACCGCCCGCAAGGCCTGTATGGATATTATCTCATTACCGGCACTTCTCGATAAAAGGATAGTCCAGCCGGGCGAACTACAAACCACTGAAACACAGTTGCCACAGCAGTTAACGGAACAGGCCGCCGGCAGATTGTTGGCGGCTTTGGCCCAGATGGAGCAATAGCCCGTAAATAATGATTGAAATTAGCAGGTCAGGCAATATAATTACAGCGGATGAGGACTTATGAAAACCAACGCATTTGACTTTGACAAGGAGGTAACAAGTATGAGGTTCCTTGGTAATACACGGCGTGATTTTCTAAAGGCGGCAGGACTGGGTGCGGCAGCGCTGGCAATGCCAGGATGGCTGTCAGCCGGCGTGAAAGCACAGGCCCGTAAGCCGAACATCGTTGTGATTTTAGTGGATGATTTGGGCTATGGTGATTTGTCGAGCTATGGCGCCAAAGACCTGAAAACTCCACATATCGACAACCTCGTTGCGAAGGGCATCCGGTTTGATAACTTCTACGCCAACTGCCCTGTCTGCTCGCCGACCCGGGCGTCGCTATTGACCGGCAGATACCCTGACTTGGTCGGCGTGCCGGGAGTCATCCGCACCCATCTAAGAAATAACTGGGGCTATCTTGCTCCGCAAGCGGTTCTGCTGCCGAAGCTGCTCAAGCGGGCCGGCTATCATGCCGCTATTGTGGGAAAATGGCACCTCGGTCTGGAATCACCGAACATCCCCAATGTCCGGGGCTTCGATCATTTTCATGGCTACCTCGGTGACATGATGGACGACTACTACAACCATAGACGTCACGGCATAAACTACATGCGGCTAAACAACAAAGAAATCGACCCCAAAGGCCACGCCACCGATCTGTTTTCACAGTGGGCGATAGACTACATCAAAGATCGTTCCAGGTCGAAGAAGCCGTTCTTCCTGTATCTGGCTTATAATGCGCCGCACACCCCGATCCAGCCGCCGAAGGATTGGTTCACAAAGGTGAAAAAACGTGAAAAGAATATCAGTGACAAACGAGCCAGACTCGTCGCCCTGATTGAGCACATGGATGATGGTATCGGCAA
>JBARPZ010000175.1:0-2561 GCA_049643445.1 Sedimentisphaerales bacterium | reverse complement strand
CCGTGAATTCCGGCAGCGGCTTTGACATATTCTGCCGCCCCTCGTCCAAGGCCGGCCTCGAAATCCTGGCGTTTAACGCCTTTAATGCCGAATAAATCCTCGAAAACCTTGATAGAAGCCCTTGCGTTGACTGCCTCGGTATCGGCAATCACGCCGTCAACATCAAATATCAAACCATACAGCTTCATCATTATTCTCTTTTACAAATCGACTATCGAAAGAAAGAATGATAACATTTCGGATATTTTTTGCCACGTTTTTGTCCGCTGCGCATTTATAATAGTGATCATAGTTGGTACCAGTAAGCTCCGGAGAATAATTAGTTTGGATAACGAAAGCAAAGCAGCTAACGACGGTCAGTTGATAGCTGAGACACGTAACAATCCTGCGGCGTTTGTGAGGTTGTATCGCAGGCACTATGATGCGATCTTTCGCTATTGCGTCCATCGGCTTTTTGATAGACAAACAGCCGAAGATATTACGGCTGAGGTTTTCCTGAAAGTAGTGGAAAATCTTGGCAGATTCAGGGGCAATGAGCGGCAGTTTCGAAACTGGCTTTATAAAGTTGCATCTAACGCTGTCAATGACAACTTGAGAAGGACCGCTCGCCGAGATAGTTTACTTAAAGGCGCGCGCGAGCAAGCCAACAGTCAGGTCGCCAACTGTGGGGAATCAGCAGAGAAACTGGCTCTTTTGAGAGAAGCTGTGCTTTCGTTAAAGCCGAGGTACCAGACTATCATCGCACTGCGTTTTTTTGAAAACCTAAAATTAACTGAAATTGCCGAGGTTCTTGGCAGCAGTCCCGGCACCGTCCGCAGCCAATTGGCTCGGGCACTTGCCAAACTGCGAAAGGTTTTAGCCACCGAGTTCACGTAGAAATCAGAGGTAATCAAAAATGAACGATGACGAAAAACAATTTGAAAACTTTGTCATTGGAATCAAGTTCAATGATAGCCCCGACTACAGCCATCGTGACAGGCTCGAACAAGACCTACTCGCTGCTATAACAAAGCAATCTTGGCAAAAAGAACAACCTTTACATATCTGGAGAATAATTATGAAAAGTCCAATCACAAAATTAGCCGTAGCAGCAGTGATAATTGTCGCTGTCATACTAACAGTAACAATCCTGGATAGAACTGTGACGCCCGCCTGGGCGATTGAGCAGAGTATCGAGGCAGTGAGTCACTATAAAGCCGTACTTGTTGAAGGATTGGATACGGAACGTACCTGGAGAGAAGACGGCAGTTTAGAGCAAAGGCCATTCAAAGCGTGGGCGGTAGCCAATGAGGACCAGACAATGGTCGAGAAGTACAGACACGAGGTGGATGGTATCCCTATTATCACTACGAATGGCAAAAAAACCTGGCGGTATAATCTGCAAACCAACACTGTCCGTGTTGAAAACCGCCCTTACATAGCTTCCGAATGTTGGTGTGGGAGCCAGTTTCTTGAACAGATCAAGGGCCTTCTTGGTGAAGTCATACCAAACTGGGAAGTGACCTACGGTAAAGATCCTGCCACGGGCAAACAGCGGGCCTTCCTAAAGATTGCATGGCTTGAAAAGCGTTATAATGGGCCCAGATCAATGTGTATTGAGTTTGATGTGGAAAGCAAGCTACCGATCAGTCTCAAACAGTGGGAGAATGCCAACTGGGAGGGACCAGCTACCCTCGTTGTGGAAAAGATCACGTATTATGAAAACCTCCCGGATGATCTGTTTGAGTTTGAGATTCCTGAAGGAGCTACGGTGATAGAAGAATAGTAAAGAAGATTCACACTCACAATTAGCGATCGATAAGTTTTTTCCTTACGGACTACAAAAAAGCGACATTATAGTCCTCCTTGAATGGAGGGCGCAAACGGGCCGGGCCAATTTGGCTCGGCCTTTTTTCCTGGTTACGCCATAAGAGTTGAGATTAAGGCAAGAGTAAACTGAAAAGATCGGGCTTGAAACTTTTGGCCAATTATGGCATATTGGCAGCGACAAAAAACGCGTTGATTCTTTTGAATCTGTCCCGATAAAGCCTAATTGACAAGGAGGAAAACATGAAGTTGATGAACGTAAGAGTACATACTGTAATAATGGTGATCACCTTGCTGCTGAGTATCGCCATTGGCAAAGAATTGGAAATCCCCGAAGTGCCCAGAGATAAGGTTATTTGTTTTGCGCTGTACACTGTCAACAACAACATCCTGAAGATGACAGCGCAGCTTTATCCCTTGAAGGAAAGTGAAGACAGAAGTGTCCGGCTCCAGATTAAAAAAGGCAACAAGTGGAAACAGATAGCTAAAGCGCAGGTAATCGAGGATGGCTGGACTGCGCATTTACGTGTTGAGAACTGGGACTCTACGAAAGATACCGAATACCGCGTCGCTCACGGCAAGAGTGCATATTATACCGGGACAATCCTCAAAGACCCGGTCGATAAGAATACTATTGTTGTGGCTGCATTCACGGGCAACTCGATTTATCCCGGTCACGGCGGCGACATTCCTAAAACCGATATTGTTGCAAATATCAAGAAGTTGAAACCAGACCTTCTGTTTTTTTCCGGAGA
>JBARPZ010000174.1:0-4968 GCA_049643445.1 Sedimentisphaerales bacterium | reverse complement strand
TGCGGACGGATTTTCGCAGTGGGCCCGGCGGCGGTTATGCGGCTGCCACGCCGGCCACGGACGGCAAACTGCTATTTTGTGCATTTGGGTCATCGGTACTGGCGGCACTGGATATGCATGGTAAGATCGTTTGGCGAAAGGAGATTGTTCCTTATACTTTTGACGTTACACTTGGCAGCAGCCCAATCCTTTATGGTGACACCGTCATCCTGTTTTGCGCGATGTCGAAAAAAAGCGATTCACGAGTGATCGCTTTCGAGAAGAGAAGCGGCGAGGTGAAATGGGAAACGAAGCTGGTGGAGACAGATTTCGGACACAGCACGCCGGTGCTGATTTCTGTGAACAAGAAGCCGCAAATGCTTGTGCTTGCGTCGGGTATGAAAGAAAGCGGCAATGCCCTCCAGAGTCTTGATCCGACTAATGGTAAACTTCTTTGGTGGTGCCGAGGTGAGGGGGATGCGGCCTCGCCGGCGTATAGTTCCGGCCTGGTTTACTTTGACAGCGGTCGGGGTAGTCCTGGAGTTGCATTGGAACCGACCGGCTCCGGCGATGTTTCCAAGACCCATATTCGCTGGACGATTACCCAGGCTGGTCAGGCACTGAGTTCACCGATCATAGTCGGTAAGTACATGTATCGGCTGCATACACCATGTATCGTGAAGTGCTGGGACGTAAGCACGGGGAAGCAGATATATTCGGAGCGAGCCAAAGGTATCTCGACGACCTGGGCAAGCCCTATTGCCGACCCCCACGGACACCTCTTCTTTGCCAATGCCGGAAAGAGCTACGTTATTGGGGACGGGCCGAAGTTCGAGATTCTGGCAGTCAACGATCTTGGGGACGGCAACCATCCATCGCCTGCGGTAGCGAATGGGCGAATGTTTCTCGTCGGCATGAATAATCTCTACTGTATCGGCATTAAGAAATGAGTGCTCCGATGAGAAAGTGATGTGCATGGAAGTGCCTGCATAGTGTAGGCATACTGGTCGTCTTTCCATCATTATCTGCTTTTGTAAGGGCAGTTAAAAATAAGTATGCATCAGTTGCTTATTTTGCAGGCGATATCGCGGGTGAATAGTGGAATAGAAATTCGTAGGGGGCCTTGTGTGAAGGAGACTCTGTTACTTTTTCTCTTCGACGTTCAGTGTTATAATTGTGCCATCGCCCATAGTTTGGATGATCGCAGGCCTATGTCTTTTCAAACGCAATCCCCTTCCAGAGTGATTATCGACATTTTCAGATATGAGAGGTAAGTTGGGATCACCAAAATTATCAGGATAATATTCGTAGGCCTGAATATTAGGGCTATCAGGGTTACTCGGGCAGTAGACATCTTTTTCGCGAATGTATTTATTTTGTATAAGTGTCTTAAGATCAGGAGGGAGCGTTTCATTTTTTTTGTGATATTGTAACAATGCTGAGTATATGCTTTTCTGATTATTCTGACAGACCAATCGTCTAGCGTGCTCCAGGGCATCGTCTTGGTGAGCATCACAACTTAATAGCAAAAGTATACACCCAGCAAGAACAATTGTAACAGAGGCGATAAACGCTATTCGTTTCACTTAACGCTCCGAAACTCTTGAAATACCATCGGTTCACGCCTTGATTAAACGACCGCTTAATATCGATGCAATTGTATCTCTTATACAGCCAGATAATGATTATCTAAAGGCAGTAGTTGTCAATATTCCGACTTTACTCACTTAGACAGCGTTCTTTTAACTTTTATCCGTTCAGGACCCAGCCTTGCCGGTACGTTTTTCGGATGTACTGGTCGGCCTCGGGGCAGTTTGTGGCTTTCATATTTTTGGCGTCGTATTCGAGTTGTTTGCCGACGCGATATGCGACGAGGGCGAGCATGTTGCTCTCGATGAGCGCACCGGAATAATCAAAGTTGCAGAGCGTTGGTTTTCCTGTCTTGCAGCCGATGAGCCACTCCTTGTGGTGGCCGGGCGAAGAGGGTATCAACTCCTCAGGCTTGGGCGAACTATAGTGCGTCATATCACTATCAACTTTGGGCATCAGAATCCGCCAGTTATAATCTACCATCAGCCAGCCCTTGTCACCCTTGAACAGGACGCCCTTGAAAAGCTTTTCACGATTGAAGGCTTCTGAGGGCATGCCGGGTTTTTTGTCGCCATCGTACCAGTAGACCTTAACGGCCGGCCGCCAGTCGTTTGCGGGGTGGTCCCATTCGGCTATCAGCCACTGTGGACAGGTGTCAGTGCTGACGGGTGTTCCTTCGGCCTTGCAGGTCGTAGGGAACCGCAGGTCAAGCGCCCAGTATGGCATATCCATCATATGGCTGCCCATGTCGCCGATTTGTCCGCTGCCGAAATCCCAGAAGCGGTTCCAACCCAGGCACCCGCCGGGGAAGTACTCGGGATTGTACGGATGAAACGGCGATGGGCCAACCCACAGGTCCCAGTCGATGTGCTCCGGTATTGGCTTGACCTCTGGCAGATAGTTACCTCCTTTTGGCGTTCGGCCGCACCAGACACGAGCTTCTTTAACAGTACCTATCGCGCCGCGCCTTATGAGCTCGACCATCCGCCGGTAATTGTCGTAGGCATGAATCTGCGTGCCCATCTGTGTTGCAAGCTTGTTTTTGTTCTTTAGGTAAGTCTGGCGGACCACGTGTGCCTCTTGCACGGAGTTTGCCAGGGGCTTTTCGCAGTAGACGTGTTTGCCGCGGTTCATCGCCCAGACATTGACGAATGCGTGTGTATGGTCTGTGGTGGAACAGACGACGGCATCGATGTCCTTCTGGTCGAGACATTTTCGCCAGTCCTTATAGGTTTTCGCATTAGGGAACTGTTTGGCGGCTTTTGCAAGGTTGTTGGCGTTGACGTCGCATAGTGCGACAATATTTTCGCTTTTGACGTTGTTCATGTTTGAGCCGCCTCGCCCAGCGACGCCGATGATAGCGATGTTGAGCTTTTCGTTTGGCGAATTGCCTGCCTTGAGGATTCCTGATTTAAGAATGGTGATTCCTGCTCCAAGGGCTGTGCTTTGTTTAAGAAATGTGCGACGATTCATTGACTGCCTCCTTTTCCATATTTATTAGTCTGATGGGCAATTTGGTTTTATATAAAAAAGCAATGTAACCGAAAATGTGATAGTATTCAAGGATTATTTTGGGTATTAGAGGGCATTTTACAGGCCGATGAAGGCGATATTTATTCTTTTGAGGAGAGGTCTGCACAGACGAGTTCCTCGTCGTTTCTGATGTAGACGTGCTTGTAGGCGAAGGCGGGATGAGACCAGCAGACGCCTCGGTTAAGCTGTCCCTTTGTTGGCTTTATGAGCTTGGCGCGACTTATTTCGTGGAATCCCTGCGGTGAGAGTTTGCAGATGATAAGCTCACCGCTTTCGTTGAACATCCATATATTGTCCTGGTTTTTTACCATATGAATGTTGGCCCAGCGGTTTTTTGGGACGGCGTCGAGGCTTTCCCAGATACGGTCGCCCGTGTGGAGGTCGAGGCCGCGAAGCTGGCCGTAGCTATCGACGCCGTAGATGTAGTCGCCATGCAGGACGGGAGTGGATATCATGCAATGCAGGCTATCTGTTTCTACTTCGCTGACCCCTTTGCGTCTCCATCCTTTCTCAACGGTCAGCTCATCAGAGTTGACTTTGAGTAAGAGAGAGCCATCGTAAAAGCTGCTGACGAAAAGATAATCGTTGTGGAAAACGGGAGTGGGGACGTTAATCACCATGCGGAACGGCTTAAATGGGTATTGCCAGTGAAGTTTGCCCGTGAGGGGATTCAGACCGGCTACGCTATCGCCGGTCCAACAGACTAGGACACGTTTGCCTGCTTGTTCAATCATAATAGGGGCTGAATACGAAGCGCGGTCTTCGAGCGCCCGCCATCGCTCTTTTCCTGTTACCTTATCGAATGCTATCAAACATGCACCGTCTTGGCCGCCAACTTGCACTATAACCAGGTCATTTTCCACAAGAGGTGAGGCGGAGATGCCCCAGATTGGTATTTTGGCTTTGTATTCGGCGGCGCAGTCTTTGGCCCACAAGAGGTTTCCGGTTACTGCGTCGAGGCACGAGAGATGTCCCATCGTTCCGAGTGAGTAGGCTCGGGTTTCATTGATGGTAACGGCAGCACGCGGGCCATTCGGATAACCGACTTTTTTGTATTTACACTCATAGGAGTATGACCAGATGGATTTGCCGGTCATAGCGTCGAAGCAAAGGACGCGTTCAACTTGTTCAGGTGCGGTCAGGCGGTCGGTGATATAGACACGGCCTTCGGCGACGGTCGGGCCACTGTAGCCGTTTGAAATTTCAGCGCGCCAGCGGATTGGTAATTGCTCAGTCGTGAATTTTTTGACTATACCTTTCTCGTTCCAGGTGCCATTGCGGTTGGGACCTCGCCACTGGGGCCAATCCGCTGCGTCAACGGGATTGTAAATACTGAATACGATTAGGGATAGTGCGATACGCGAGATTGAGGCGAACACACATTGTTTTATTGTTCCTGGCATCATCACAGACCTCGGCAGAAGAGACTATGGGGTGCTCTTTGTATAGAAAGTCTCTGCTGATATTGTTCCCAGTAATTTCAGTAAATCCGGCCCGAAGGCATTTTTCTATTTACCGCTGACATCAAGACAAACGAGCTGTCCATCGGGATTGTTGCGGGCATAGATTCTGCCGTTGGCCAGGACGGGTACGGTCCAGCACTTTTTGTTGGGCAAAACCTGGGCCGATGCGAGTTCCTTGTATTCTGTCGGGGAGGCTTCTGCAATCGCCAGCTTTCCTTTTTCGGATAGAATAATGAGCTTTCCATCGGCGAGCATAAGGCTTCCTTTGCCGAAACCTTTCTGTGCCCACTTGACCTCGCCCGTTTTGAAATCCAGGCATGATATTGAGGAACCATCGTCAACACCGTAAATATATCCCTTCCATAGGACGCAACTGTTGAAATGGTTTCGCATTTTTTTGTTT
>JBARPZ010000173.1:0-2231 GCA_049643445.1 Sedimentisphaerales bacterium | reverse complement strand
GCATGGTTCCACGCAAATCCCGATTTTACTGCCATCATAGTTGCGTCATCTTCCCACGATGACCTCATAATTACCCAACCTATATCAGGATAGATAACCGATGTGGGCAGGTTCTCAGGGGGGGTTTTTTTCAAATCCGTTTGGTAATAAACCAATCCAATCGGGTCGCCGAGTCCCGGGTCGGTTCGACTTATATACCACTTGTATTCGTCGGCTTCATATCCGTTTGCCAGAAGTAAACGTAAAGTTCTTGATCCCGCCGCTTTAATACTGCTGTCCCCGAAATTCGCTGACATCAGGGAAGTTGAACTCGGGTAACATGTATGCACGAAAAAGTCACCGGCATTTTGCAGAAGTCCAATCTCAGGCGGCTTTGAATCGGAGAAAACATTCGAAAAGGCGAGACGAAACAGCAAATATTCCGACAACGCATAATTTGCGTAACTCACGCTTTCATAAAAGGCCCCCTTGGCGTCAAAATTTGTGGACTTATTCTGAAGAACGTTGCCGCTGTAATAGAACCATTCCGGGAATGAATCCCAGACTTGCCGGACCCACTGTTCAGCCCGTGGTTCGTCTCCCAGAAGCGATAAAGATGCGAGCCCCGCCATGGATACACATACACTCCACCAGTTATGACCCATTGAATCCAGTGCGTGAATCCGTTTTTGCCCGAGTACCCAGTCATCGAGAGAAGGCAAAATTCCCAAACGCACCATGTCACTGGCAATTGTTTTTCGGTCCTTCTCGGATAAGTAATCATAGATGGAATCGTACCCCACTGCATACCCGAAGCAGAACCTTGCTGTATTTAATTCTGAGTTCCAGGGTGGGTCTCGCCCGGCATCGCCTGCCCACCTTCTAAGTCCGCCGAAATGGATGAGGGCTTCCTTTAGTTTTTTAGCATAGCGTTCTTCGCCGGTCATCCGGTAAGCCAGGCTCAGCGTTGATGCCATATTGCTGACCTGCCCGCTTGGCCTGCCGTAATTGCCGTGTTGTCCCTTTCCGCCTTCGGCATATTCCTTGGAAACTAATTTCTCGTCAAGCATACGGTCCGCTCTCTTCTGCAGATTTCGCCAGCCCTCTTTCAAAGCACCTTCCTCTTTGATCTTCGAACGCAATTGCTTTATCTTTTCAGCAGTGAAAAACAATCGGGGCCGTGTGTCTTTCCATTTTGGCCCGGCCGAAATATTTTGTGAATTCTCTTTCTTCTCAGCTACATCTGAGCGTTTTTCATTGGTGACTGCAAGCCCGTCGTTAGTGTCGCAGCCAAACAAAAACACAATATATAAAAGTGTCATAGTAAGAGTAGGAACTGCTACAGTAGTTGTGCGATTTTGATACTTCTTGTATTCCATTGCTGTTTTCCTTTCACGTGTGCAGGTAATTTTCTGTGTTACCATTATTCACTTACATCATAAACCACGTCACCTGATTTTAACGAATTTGCCTTTATGATATAAGAGTATTTTAGTATATATTAACCCGTTTTCCCCCTATTTGGGGAGATACTCCCAAGGCTGGAGACGGGTCATCCCGAGATGAGTAGTGTCTTCTCAAAGGCATGCCACTTGTATCAAGCCGTCAGATTAGTCCTAATCAAGGATCGACCATTCTAGGAAGGGTTTCGAGACCTTCATAATCACGTCCCTCTCATTCTCAAGCGTCCCCTCACCCGCTGCCTTGAATTCAATGTCCACCTTGATATAGGGGCATTCCTTATAGACATACGTTCTCCAAAACCTGGTGGACTCCCCCACTTCAGTTCTAAGAACCTCAAGAAGCTCACCGCGCGTTGCCCCCGGCCTAATAGACTGAACATGCTTCAAGCACTCGCTTATCCATGTCGTGTGGTCGTGCGAAGCCTCTTGCTTGTGTGCCGGTTTGCGTTTGTCGATAATCGGGGTATCAGCCGGCAACCGAATCCGATTCAGATCGATGATCTTTCCATCGACCACCAATTCAATATCGATTCGTGCCCGCCACTTACTTGCAGGCCTATTCGGATCCGCCAAGTATGACACCCACGTTGTATTCGGATCCGCCAAGTATGGCACCCACGTTGTATGATCCTGCGACGCCGTCACGTATTCGGGCAATTCCCCTGTCGCCCACTTCGCTGACTCCGGCCACGGTGGACCAGGCACAAGCTTCCTGCCTCCTCGAAACGTGACCGGCCACGCCGGATAAACGAGGCCGCGTATGCGGACTATCGGTTCGGCCTGGCTGAA
>JBARPZ010000172.1:0-8448 GCA_049643445.1 Sedimentisphaerales bacterium | reverse complement strand
CACATGTTACTGTCGCTACTACCCGGCCTGAGACGATGCTTGGTGATACAGCCGTTGCAATGAATCCCACTGACCCGAGGGCCAGCGCTTTGCTTGGTAAAAAAGTGCGACTTCCAATCGTGGGCCGTATCATTCCCATCATTGGGGACGAGCATGTTGTTCTGCCTAATCCTGAAAGTGAGGATGAAAAGGCGAGGTTTTCTACTGGTTTTCTAAAAGTCACCCCCGCCCACGACCCGGACGACTGGGAGATTGGCCAGCGGCACGGCCTCGACATAGTAAACGTAATGGCACCGGACGGCTCAATCAGCGATAAGTACGGCTGGGAAGATGCAAATGAACCCGAAGCACAAGCTCTGCTTGGTATGGACCGATTCGAGGCTCGTGAAGCCATCGTAGAATGGTTCCGTAAGGAAAAGCTTCTTGAGGACGTTCGAGAATATGTCCATGAGGTCGGACACAGTTACCGCAGTCATGTTCCTATCGAGCCGTATCTGTCTGACCAATGGTATATCTCTGTGAAAAAACCAATAAAGTGGCACGGGCTTCCAGCCCGTGAAGACACGGCCAAGATGGCCGTGCCACCATTAATTGAAGGGACCGATGTGCCTGTCAATTCTTTAGCTGGTCTGGCTTTGAAGCCCTTGCTTGATGGCCGATTGCGTTTCATCCCCGACCGCTATGCCAAGACCTATCAAGCCTGGCTGGAAAACCTCCGCGACTGGCCAATCAGCAGACAGCTCTGGTGGGGACATAGAATCCCAATTTGGTGGATGACCAAAGAGCTTGAGGCAGAACCTGACGTACGCCAGCTTGCGAGCATACTTGAAACGATTACAAAATGGCGCAATGAAGGACGGGTAGAAGGTTACACAAGAGAAAAGTATGGCTTACCAGCAACAGGACTTGAAGAAGACGATCTCGCACCGTTGTCGTTTGTATGCATACGGGACCCAGAAGGAGAAGATAAGGAAATCGCCAAATATCTCGAAGCAAACGGTTTCGCCCAGGATACGGACGTTTTAGATACTTGGTTTAGTTCTGCTCTTTGGCCATTTAGTACGATGGGCTGGCCGGATGATACGCCGGAGCTAAAAACGTTTTATCCCGGCAATGTGCTTTGTACAGCCCGCGAAATCATTACGCTGTGGGTTTCGCGTATGTTGATGATGGGCCAGTATTGTGTCGGTGATATTCCGTTCAGCGATGTGTATATTCACGCGATGATACAGGACGGTGAAGGACGCAAAATGTCCAAGAGCCTGGGCAATGGAATCGACCCGCTGGTAGCCATTAACAGCCACGGTGCCGATGCGATGAGGTTCACTCTGGCCAGTATGACTACAGATACGCAGGACATTCGGATGCCGGTGCAAAAAATGAAACTGCCCGATGGGCGCGAGGAGAATACTTCACCGAAATTTGATACCGGCCGAAATTTCTGTAATAAACTCTGGAACGCCTCGCGTTTCGCCTTGATGAATCTTGAAGGCGTCGATCCCGATAAATTTGACGAAGCTAAAATGACAATAACCGACAGATGGATTCTTTCCCGTCTGGCCAAAACAATCACCGAGACAACGGAATCTTTGGAGGCGTTCAAATACAGCGAACCTTTAGCGCAACTTTACAGGTTTTTCTGGAACGATTTTTGCGACTGGTATCTGGAGTGGATAAAACCGAGAATGCAGGATGAGCAGCAGAAACCGATTGCTCAAAATGTACTTGCTTTTGTGCTGGACCAGATTTTGCGCCTGCTGCACCCATTTATACCGTTTATCACGGAGGGGATATTCCAGAAACTTAACGAAATCGCACCAGCGAGAAAACTCAAAGACATATCGGAAACTGAGAAGGCCCAGGCACTGGTTGTTGCTCAATGGCCCAAGAGTTTGGACTCTTTAGTAGATGAAGACACAGAAAAACAGATTGCAACCGTCCAGGCTGTAATTCGGACTGTGCGGGACATTAGAAACGATAGAAATATATCACCAAAGGAAATGTTGGTTGTATCTGCAAAGTCCCAACAAGAAACTGTTGACATTCTAAACCAAAACGCGGAACTTATCCAACAACTGGCCGGTACTAAAGAATTTTCGGCGGGGGTAGCGATAGTAAAACCTCCAAACGCAGCAGTAGCAGTAGTGGATGTAACGGAAGTTTATGTACACGATGCTATTGATCCGGAAGCCGAAAAGCAGCGGCTGGAAAAACAGAGACAGAAGGTTGAGAGAGCCAAAAAATCAACAGAGGCCAAGTTAGGTAACAATGATTTTCTTACCAAGGCCAAGCCGGAAGTAGTCGAAAAGGCAAGAGAAAAGTTAGCTGAGCTGTCAGGGCAGTTAGAGGTTGTTGAAAAACACCTGTCGGAACTGGAGAACTGATTTAGAAAAGGCGGTGTCGGAATGGATATCGAGATGGAATTGTCGCGTATAATCATTAACGAGACTTCTGACCAGCAGATTATTGTCTTAAAAGAGCGTAACGGGGACCGTAGCTTCCCTATCGTTATCGGGATAGTGGAGATATTTGCAATCGACCGCCGGCTCAAGGGCATCACCCCCCCCCGCCCGATGACACACGATTTATTGGGCGGCGTAATTGAGAGTCTCGGCGCTAAAATAGAAAAGATAGTAATAAATGACCTGCGCAATCATACATTTTATGCAAAGATATACCTGAGCCTGGACGGGCGAACTGTCGAGATTGACTCCCGTCCGTCCGATGCGATTGCACTTGGGACGGCGTCAAATACCCCTATTTATGTTGCTGAGCATGTTCTGGAGGAGACTTGTCAGTAAGAATACACGAAATAATCATCAAACCCACACCGATACAAAGCAAACTATCTGCGACATTGAATGCGGGCCAATGTTTGCCCGGCCAGTACACAACATCGATGAAGTCACGCACCATACCATCATTAAATACCCTGTCATAGAGATTTCCACAAACACCGGCGGCGAAAAGCCCAAGAGCAATGTGAACCAATCTTCGTTCGGTTCCACTGAAAAGGAAAATCGCAATGATCACCACCAGAGCAATAATAGAAACTGCGCCTAACAAATAAGTCCTTCCGGAAAATAGCCCAAAAGCAACTCCGTCGTTTAATGCCCTTACAAATTGCAAAACTCCATCTATAATTGAATATCTATTATACGGCTGATTTTCTAAGAAGTCGAAAACCGCCTTTTTAGTCCACAAATCAAGCGTCAGGCCAAGCACCGTTAAAGGCCAGAAGATAAGGTGTGCTTTTAAGGGCGGAACCGCAATCCCCCGTAAAAATGGGGTGGAGCGAATCTGTTTTTTGGAATCGGACAAAAAAGCCCGACCAGAACTCGGCCGGGCACTTTCTTCTTTTTTAATCTCTGTCATAGTTAGTTTTGAGCCGGACTGCTATATATATTTTACTTCGAATACATCTTTATGAATTTAAGCAACCTATCGCGGTTAGGCTGATTGGGTTTGAGGTCTAAAGACTTTCGCCAGTGAAGGACCGCCTTGGCCTTTAGCTCTGTTTTTAGCTGCTCATCTTCATTAGTCTCATCAATCACCTTCATCATATAAGCAACTCCGAGCCCCCTGTGTGCTTCCCAATCCTTATCATTTATCTCGATCGCCCTGCCGTAACTTTCCATTGCTTTGTCCATCTCATCGAGCCGCAGATAACAATATCCAAGGTACTGGTAGGCGGTACTATTATCAGGTTGTATTTGTGTTGCTGATATTAACAGCTCTTTTGCCGGCTCATTGCGATTAGTGTTAAGATACACCACTGCCAGAGAAGTCATAATTACAGCATTGTTACTATCTATTTCCAGTGCGCGCTTATATGAGGTGATGGCCTGGTCATACTTTTTTTGGGATTCATAAATATTGCCAAGCATTATCTGAATTTCACCTGCATTAGGGTCGATCAGCCCGGCCCGGCTTGCCACCACTACCGCCTTGTTGTAGTCCCCGATTTCATAATAGCATTTGGCGGTATTGATATGCGCTTGAAGATGGTCGGGCTTTAGTAGACAGGCCCTGCTGTATGCCTTTAACGCAAGTGCCAGTTCTTTCATAATCTTGTAAACCTGGCCAAGATTGAAATAATCTTTGAAGGACTTTGGATTCAGCTCAGTTGCCTTTTCGTAGGAAGCAGCGCTTTTTCGATAATCCTTTTGTTCCTGATAAATTTCACCGAGCATAGAATAAGCCATCGGAAGACGATCGTCTAACGTTACAGCCGAGTTGAGCTTTTCGACGGCCATTTCATTCTCACCGAGTTCCCTGAGCATTACGCCATCGAGATATAAATCAATCGCCTTTTTAACCTGTTGCTGCTCCTCACAGCCCGCAGAAAATGACAAGATTAATCCTGTCAGGCATAAACAGATTCCAAGATAGATTTTCATGTTATAAGACATATAAAATCCCCTTTCGCTATATCATGACAAGCCTGCCGGCAAAATTTGCAAACACTTGGCAGGGTAATTCTCAATTTGTGGCAATTATACCATATTAACCGTCGCTGTCAACGACTTTTAGCGAGCCAAAGCTTTCATTTTCGGACCTTTTATCAATGTTTGACATTTTTAACACAACTCTATATTATATCGGCTTAATAAGTAAAAAGGTAAAGTACGGATAGTGTACTTTTATATTTCGTATTTGAAAGGGCCTTCATGGCGAAACAAAAACCGGTTCTGAAGAACAAGCCATTCGTAATGATTATCCGCGACGGCTGGGGTTACAATCCGAATCCGGATGAAGATGAATATAATGCCGTCAGGTGTGCCAATACTCCCGTGGATGACATGCTAATGGCCGAGTATCCAAACTGCCTTGTCCATACCTATGGTGAATATGTCGGTCTGCCGGACGGGACAATGGGCAACAGCGAAGTCGGGCATCAAAACATTGGGGGCGGCAGGATTGTTCCACAGGAATCGGTGAGAATCAGTACAGCTATTCGTGATGGTTCGTTCTTCGAGAACGCCGAATTTGAAAATCTGGTCAAATTCGTCAAAAGCAATAACAGCAAAATACACCTTATGGGCCTGTGCAGTGACATCGGCGTCCATTCGCGGTTGGACCACTTGTATGGCCTGCTTGAACTGGCAAAAAGAAACGATATAAAGGATATTTTTATCCACTCATTTACTGATGGCCGGGATTCGCCGCCTAATAGCGGCGCAGGATATATAGCTGAAATCGAGAAAAAAACCCAGGATTTAGGGGTGGGCACAATCGCAAGTGTAATAGGCAGATTTTATGCGATGGACCGCGACAGCCGATGGGAACGCGTGCAAAAGGCATATGAATGTCTGAGGACCGGCAAAGGTATCAAAGCCGCCAGCGCAGCAGAAGCCGTTGCCAAAAGTTATGAAAAAGATGTGACGGATGAATTTATCGAGCCGACCTGTATCGTCAACAGCGACAACGAGCCCATAGCCCCTATCGAGGACGGCGATGGCGTGATATTCTTCAACTTTCGCGGTGACAGACCCCGTGAAATCACACGTACATTTGTTGACCCGGACTTCAAAGAATTTTTCAGGCCAACCAGGCCGGATATACATTACGTCTGCATGACCGAATATGATGCATCGCTTCCCGTACGGGTCGCGTTTCCAAAACTGCCGAAAATGAAAAATATCCTCGGAGCGTACTGGGGCTCTCTGGGCCTGAAGGAATTTCGCTGTGCCGAGACAGAAAAATATGCACATGTCACCTTCTTCTTTAATGATTATACTGAAAAGCCCTTCAAAGGTGAAGACAGGCAAATTGTTCCCTCACCGCGGGTTCGGACCTATGACTTAAAACCCGAGATGAGTGCCTACGAGGTCGCCGATGTTGTGCTGCAGAGACTTGACTCGAACAAGTATGACGTAGTAGTGGTCAATTTTGCCAACCCGGATATGGTTGGCCATACCGGTATATTAGAAGCAGCGATTAAAGCGGCTGAGGTGGTGGACGAATGCGTCGGCAGGGTCCTGGACAAAGTCAAAAGTCAGGGCGGCGTGGCACTAATCACTGCTGACCACGGCAACTTTGAGAAAATGTGGGACAAGGAAAAGAATCAGCCCCATACCGCGCATACCGTTGGTGACGTGCCGTTGATAATTTTCGATGATCGCTATAAAGATAAAAAACTACGAGAAGACGGTAGGTTAGCAGATGTGGGACCTACTTTTCTTGAAATCATGGGATTGCCGCAACCGGAGGAAATGACCGGTCAGAGTTTGATACTATAGAGCATTTAGCATATAGCGGACAGAAAGAGCAAGCTATATGTAAACACTAAAATAGGGGTGGGAGAACCCGATGGGTCAAATTACCGTCCTTGATCAGAATATGGTTAATATGATTGCCGCCGGCGAGGTGATTGAACGCCCTGCCAGCGTGGTCAAGGAACTGATGGAAAACAGCCTCGACGCAGGTGCAACAAAAATAACTGTATCCATCGAAGATGGTGGCCGCAAATTAATATCGGTCGCTGATAATGGCTGTGGAATGGATGCCGAAGACTTGGCCGCAGCATTCGAGCCACATACCACCAGCAAAATCAAAACCAGCAAAGACCTGCGCGGTATATCGACGCTTGGATTCAGAGGAGAAGCGTTAGCAAGCATTGCCGCGGTGGCACAAGTCAGGGCTGTGAGCAGGACCATGAATGAAGCTGTCGCTAACAGTATTGAGATTGATTGTGGAAATAAAGGAAGCGTTAGTCCGGCCAGCGCAGATTACGGTACTACAATCCAGGTCAGAGACCTTTTTTATAAACTACCTGCCAGACGCAAATTCCTTAAAACCATCAACACCGAAATGGGCCATATTACCGAGCACTTCACTCGGACTGCAGTGGCAAATTGCGATTTGGATATGACGCTGATACACAACGGCAGAGAGCTTTATCGATTACCGGGCAAGCAAGACCTTAGCAAGCGCATAGCTGAATTGTTCTCTCCTGAGATTGCTGAAAATTCGGTAGAAACCAGGAGCAATGAAAGAGGATTGGATATCTTCGCCCTTATGGGCAAACCCGGCATTTCGAGAACAAATAGAAAATTTCAATATGTATTTCTGAACGGCCGGTACATCCGCGACAAATTTATCTCGCACGCAATTAAAGAGGCGTATCGAGGATGTTTAGGGCCGGACAGGTTCCCCGTCATTTTTTTGTTTATTCAAATACCTTACGAAGATGTGGACGTGAATGTGCATCCCACGAAGATTGAGGTGCGTTTTTTTAATGCCAATCTGGTCCACTCACAGATCCTCGGGTGCCTGCGGGAAAAGCTTTTGGGGACAAACCTTGACATTAGTGCAAAATTGCCGTCTGCAACAACTCCACTAAACCAAAAGCAGGGAACACCTGAAGAAGGTTATAGAAACCAAAAAATCGCCGACGCAATGGCTGAATTTTTCAAAAAGCACCGACCTGTTCAAACGCAACATCAATTTGTACGTGAAAGGCAAGGCCCGGGCCATGAAGCAGGACCCCGAACACGAGAAACCGGATACGACAGGCCGCAGGTTGAAAGAAAATTTCTGCAAATACACGACAGCTTTATCGTTGCACAAAATGACGATGGTTTCATCATTATAGACCAACACGCACTTCATGAACGCATTTTATATGAGAACTTATGCCGGCGTTTACGGGAAAGCAAACTCGAATCGCAGAAATTGCTGATACCCGAAAGCTTTGAGGTTACCGCCTCCCAGGCCGATGCCCTTGAAACCAACGCTGAGCTGATTGAAAAATTGGGTATCGAGCTTGCCCCGTTTGGTCCGAAGACAATGGCTATACAGGCTTTTCCCACGCTGCTGGCAAAGGCGGCACCGCTCGATTTTATTCAGGATTTAATCGATTTGCTCTGCCGGAAGGACGTGGGCCTTGATGCGGAAAGATTGCTCGATGAGGTTTTGAATATGGCTGCATGTAAGGCGGCAATCAAAGCCGGCCAAAAGCTAAGTGATAAAGAAATGGAGCAACTGCTTGCAGATAGAGAATTAGTAGAAAGGGCAAGCCGTTGTCCTCACGGAAGGCCCACTACGATAAAATTTTCGTTAAGCGACCTGGAAAAGCAGTTTAAGAGAACGTAATGAAAAAGCTGTGGTGGTTACTGGCGATAATCTTGTGCCTGGCTGTTGCCGGCTTTGTGATATTCGGTTTTCCTAAGGTTCAAAACCATAATGCCCCCCCCCTGCCGAATAAGCCTGCAAGAATTGTGTCGCTTGCACCTAACCTTACTGAAATTCTCTTTGCATTAGAACTGGATGAACAAATCATTGCGGTATCCAACGACTGCGATTACCCTTTAAAGGCGGCTAACAAAAAAAAGATAGGGACCTTCTGGCAGCCGAATACTGAAATGATAATAGCATGCAAGCCGGATTTGGTGGTTACGCTGTGGTTCGAGCAGCACAAAGCCGTTGCAGATAGCTTAAAAAGAC
>JBARPZ010000171.1:0-1712 GCA_049643445.1 Sedimentisphaerales bacterium | reverse complement strand
AGGCGCACATGTGAAGATATTCATCTTATCTGTAAGCAGCCTCATGCTCCGGATATTTGCCTGCGCCTTTGTACCCAGCCCCAGCCCTGAATCTGGACGGTGGAACCTTGACGATGCCAGCCCGCCGAAGATATTACGCCAGAACCGCTCCATACCATCCCGGTCATTACCGAATCGCCCGGTATCAGCGCCATAGATTTTCACGTTGTTCAGCGGGCGAACGTTATCAGCTATCCGTGCTCGCTGACGCTGTGCATTGTCCCAGTGCTTTTGTCCTTTTTGATGGTTGTTCTGCGAGATGTCCACAAAGGAATAATTTTCAGGATGGTCAAAGGTGGCGTTGTGCATCGCATCAGCCAGGTCCCACTTGTCCCACATTTCTGTGGTGTTAACGAGCACACCGGCGGCTTTCGCCTTTGCCTTGATGTATTGCGACCAGTACTTACCCCATTCGGGTGTCACCGACGTTTCATTATCCATACAGTAGAGGACGTTGCCGAACTTCAGCGAGTAGGAAAGAATTTTATCAACGAATCGCCGCTGGAACTTTAGTACGGTTTTCTGGTTTCTTTCTGCCGGAACCGACCAGAAAAAATTGTTCCCACAAAGGACGGGGTGGCTGTTGACCTGTTCGGGCAGGCCCGTTTGCGCGGCGGTGTAGTTGATGTTGTTCTTCGGATTGAAGGGATTGACAGCCCAGTGGTCCCGATAGTAGTCAAACGTTGCCCATATTTCTATCTGTACGATAATGTCACGCTGTTGCGTCCACTTCAACATATTCTGGAACCGGTTCCAATATTCTTCGTTCCACTGATTGAGGTCATACTTTCCATTGGCGAGTTTTTTGAACGGCTTAACCTCAAAACCTTTGTCGTTCCGTGAGCTCATGGTGTTACGGATGTAGTTGCCTCCTACTGATTTGAGAAGGTCGAGATGGTCCTTCAGGTCGGGAATTTGAAAGAGGCTGTCGTCGACGGTTCCCCCCAGAAGAAGCACTGGCTTGCCGTCATATTGCCAATAGGCTGGATTTCTCCCATAAATTTCTATCTTCTTTTTTGGTTCCGTCAAAGCCTGGGCCGATAAAGGCCACACCGTCAAGAATGCAAATACTATCAGCAGCAATTTTGGTTCTGTCTTACAACTTCCCATAATATCTCCTTCCAATGGCCAGTATGACAATAATATGTGTTTTTCTATTCTGTGGATTATATATCCAAATCCATCAATTATCAATTCAGAATCCAGGGATTAGAAATTCGTTGTTCGAGACTCTGTGAATTGTCTTGATTTGGTGTTCTTACTTTGATACAATATTGTTATTAGAAACTTAATGGAGGAAGGGAAAATTAATCCCTGGCTCGAAACAATAGGTGTTATCTTCGTGGCTTTGTTGGGTGTCCTTTTGGGCAGGCTGTCCTCAAGCTTTCGCAAACCGTATTGGGCATGGAGCTATTTAGTGCCCACTATACTCATCACGATGCTGGTGCTGACCAGGTTCAGTAATACACTGTTATTTACACCGCCATTTTCCTGGGTCACAGCCGGGCGGACAAGGTTCATCGTTTTAGCTTTTGCCGTTACAATGGGCCTGACCGCTCCAATCTCACGTTTGCCTCGCAGGTGCGAGAAACTCATAATCGGGGTTTTGATGGCTGTAGTTGTGGTCTGGTTTTCAGTTATGCCCTTTCTTGTTCCGGCTTTGATTAAGGACG
>JBARPZ010000170.1:0-10339 GCA_049643445.1 Sedimentisphaerales bacterium | reverse complement strand
ATATCTTCAGCGGCGGCCGGGATCCAAAGCCCGAAAAGCAATATACTTAGCAAGATATACTTGTGAATATTTGCCATCTTGATTATCCTTTTTTAGAAGGATCTCCTTTGTCTTTTACGACAAGGTTGATGCCCTTGCGCTGATAAACGATTTTGCCATTGATAAGGACCAGGTCTACAGGTGTTGTGTGATCGAGGAGGCTGCCTTTTTTAATAACGATGTCGGCATCTTTACCGACTTCGAGAGAACCGACACGGTCATCTATTTCAATCGCACGGGCCGAATTAATCGTGATTGCTTTTAAAGCTTCCCTGTCATCAAGCCCAAGGTGTGCAGACATAGACGCCTGGAATGATAATTCCTCCTGAGGCGCTATCCATGAGCCCCATCCGACAGCGTCGGTATTGATTGACAGATTTTTTACTCCGGCTTTACTGTATTCGGCGGCCATCCCGTGGAACCGGCCATCATAGTTCGGCTGGGAGAACTCAAGGACACGTGGGCCTATATTTATCGAGACGCCATCTCGTTTTGCCGCTTCGGCGCCGACGAGAAAGCCGCCGTAAGCGGTGTGCGTCGGGATGACATTTAACTTGTTTTCGTCATTGAACATTCGCATCGTCTGCATGACGCCCCAGGGCGAATAGGTGTGGTTAATGGTTGGAATTTCGCCGTTGAAGACTTTTCGCATCTTTTCCAGTTCGGGTCTGAACTCAGGTTTTTCCTTACGCTCACCTTGTTCATACGCATGCCACGCTTCTGTATATTGTTTCGCCTGTTTTAAGATCTGCCTCAAAGACCATGACATACCCATGCGCGTATTGCCCAAATCGCCGCCGCGTCGTTCCGGATTGAAGGCCTGCGCTATTTTCATTGCGCCGAGCTCGCGAAGAATCATATTTTCAGGATCGGAGCTATCCAGTTTGATGATGACGGTGAAACCTGCCAGGTTTGTTCCACTTCCCGGCATTGTGTGGATTGTTGTCACACCGCCAGACACGGCTTTTTCAATAGTAATATCCTCCGGGTTCACACATTCTGCAATCTGCAGCTCGGGATTGATCGGCGTCACCATATCGTTGAACCCGCCTTCGGTCCCGATATGCGTATGGGCTTCGACGATGCCGGGTGTTACCCATCTGTCCGATGCATCAATTATCTTGTACCCTTTCGGTATCTGGATGTTTGCCCCCAGGGCCTCGATTTTTCCATCGCTTAGAAGAATGATTCCGTGGTTTATAACAACCGTATCTGCGGAGGATTTAACAGCAGGTGCCATCGTTAAGATTTTGCCGGCCTTGATGGCATACTTCGGAGGTGCCGGCTTTTCTTCGGCATATACTGAGCCGACGATTATGAGGATGATAACTGAATATATCAGGATTCCGTTCTTCATGTATCTTTCCTGTATGCAATTTTGCCGTTTATAAAGACCATGTCCACCGGGATTGTCACATCGAAAAGACTTCCTGCTTTAATAATCAAATCGGCATCTTTCCCGGCTTCGATGCTTCCGACGCGGTCGTCAATTCCAATGGCCCGGGCCGAGTTGATGGTGACACTTTCCAGGGCTGTCTTTTCATCCAGACCGAAGTGTATGGCCATCGAACCCTGAAAGAATAAATCCTCCTGCGGCAGGACGGGGGCATCCGTATTGATCGAGAGGTTCTTTACGCCGGCGGCCTTGTATTCGGCGGCCAGGCCATAAAACTTATTATCCATCGAGAAGGAGTAATCATACAACCTCGGACCGACGTTGACGTGTACATCGCGCTGGGCCATTTCCCTGGCGACTTTGTAGCCGTGAAAAGTTGCGTGAGAGACGATGGTTTTGAGCTGATACTCATCGTGAAAGATACGTGCCGTTGCCATAACGTCCCGGGCCGAAGCCGTATGCACCAATGTCGGGATGGATCCTTCAATAGCCTGCCTCATATTTTCATACTCTAATCTTTCTCCGGGTTTGTCTTTAATCTCACCTTTTTCATAAGCCTGCCATGTCTGTGTATAAGCTTTTCCCTTATTCAATATGTCTCTTAGTATCCAGGACATCCCCATTCTCGTGAGCCCCAGGTCGCCACCTCCTCTTTCAGGATTATAAGCTTGTGCGATTTTCATCGAGCCAAGTTCGCGGACAAGCATCTCATCCACCGTTTTACCGTGGAGCTTGTACAGGACACCGAAACCCGCTAAATTTGTTCCGCTGCCCGGGATTGTGTGGACGGTCGTCACGCCAGATGCAACAGCCTGTTGAATTGCGCGGGCTTCCGGGTCGATGACATCTGCAATTCGAAGCCCTGGATTCGTCGGGACAACCATGTCATTGAGGCCATCTTCGCCGGCAAGGTGCGAGTGTATTTCGACCATACCCGGCATGACCCATTTATCCGACGCATCAATTACCTTGTACTCTTTCGGAATGTCTACATCGGCTGCTTTTCCAACGGTTTTAATCACTCCATCTTCGATGAGTATGACGCCATGATCGATTGTCCCTTTGGTAACGGTCAGTATCTTGCCCGCCTTGATGGCATATTTTGTCGGCTCTGTTGCTTCGGCGACGCACAACCGGCAGAAGCACAAAATAACAAAGACGGCGATTAGACGAACTATCCGTCCTTTACCTCTTTGAACAGGTAAACAGCCATCGTGCTTTTTCCAGCAACAAATTTTATCGCTATTTATTTCCATAGACGATTTTTCCGTTTACGATAACTTTTTCCACCCGGCTTCGAAAATCAAACGGCTCGCCGGACAGAATCACCAAATCTGCGTCTTTGCCCTGTTCTATACTCCCGATCCTATCGTCGACGTGGAGCAGTTTGGCCGGGTAAATGGTTATGGCTCGAAAGGCCTCTTCTTCGTCCATTCCATATCGCACGGCATAAGCGGCATTCATCGGCAAATATTGCGTTCCGGACGTTGCACTTGTGTGGAACGCAACGCAGAGCTTATTGCGAGTCAAAAGGTCCGCGTTGTTTATTGGTTTGCCTTTTTCGTAGCGGATGATATTGGGGCCTATGGCTACTCCAACATTATATTTTCTCAGTTCATCAGTGACACGGAAGCCATCATTGCCGCCGAGAATTATGACATCGAGATTGTATTCATCCTTAAAGATTTTCAATGTCGTACGGATTTCATCCGCGCGATTGGCGTGCACAAGGGCGGGCATTTGACGCTTAAAGAGTCCGCGTAACAGCTCAAGGCTGGTATCGCGGCCCGGGCGGGGAGGCTCTTTGATTTCCTGCCTTTCATTAGGGTCTTTATCCTGTTCGTACTGCCTGCGCCGTTCGTATTCCTCGTACTTTTCTTCGTAATCCTTCCACTTCTCGGCATATTCTTTTGCCCTTTTGAGATGGTCGCGTGCATCCCAGATTCGCGCCATTCTTGCCTGCTCTCCAAGCATTGAGAATTTAACAGCCGCGTATTCTTTAACAATCATCTCCTTTGCGCTGTCACCGGTAAGCTTGATTAACGCGGCATTTCCACTGATAAATCCGCTTGTCCGGGGAGCAAGCAGCACCGAGGTTACGCCGGAGCGCAAAACTTCGCGGAAGCCTTCGTCATTCGGCTTGACAGCATTTGCAATGCTGACGAGATGCATATTGCCGGAATCAGGCCCGCTGGTCGGTGCAGAAGGATTCATTTTGACAGGCTCACTTTCGGCATGCAGCCCGATGTGCGAGTGGATATCGATCATGCCGGGAATGACAACGCTTTTTGTTGCGTCAATGACTGTTGCCTTCTTTGGAATCTCTTTTGGCCCGCCGACGTAGGCAATTTTGTCGCCTTCTATGAGAATAAGTCCATTGTTGATTTGTCCACGACTTGCCGTAAGAATCTTACCCGCTCGAATAGCGGTTATGGATGCTTGCTCTGTTTCTTCTTTCTTTGGTTCTACTTCTGGGCGGGTATATACAACCTTGCCATCGATTAGCGTCTTGTCGACAATCGAGCTAACGTCAAGAGGGTCACCTGTTAGAATTACCAGGTCGGCATCTTTGCCCTTTTCGATGCTTCCAATCCGGTCCGCAAGGCCAAGGATTTCAGCGGGCGTGATTGTAATTGCTTTCAGTGCTTCTTCGGGTGACAGCCCCCGACTGACGGCGTAGCCTGCGATGAATTGCAGGTCGGGGATGGTCTCGTCGGTGGGAGAGGTAATTGCAAATTTGACACCAGCTTTCGCCAAAAGACCTGGATTTTCAGGATTGACACGCCCAAGAGCGATATCGGTCGTGTAGTCTTTTAATTGCTGTCGGCCGGGTTCAAACACCCCGGTGACGACGACCGGTGATTTGCTCGATTTAATCTCATCAATGACTTCGTACGCTTCCGTGGCGCCTTCTATAATGAGTTTTAACTTGAATGTCTCGGCAAAGCGAATGGCGTTGCGAATATCCTGGGCGGTATGACAGTTAACCCGGACTGGTATTTTACGCTTCAAAACAGGCAGCAGGGCCTGCATTTTAGAATCCGTTTCGGGCGTTTTCTGTTTCGCGGCCCATTTAGCATCAGTAAAGACCTTTCGCAAAACGGCCATTTCAGCCATTCGTGTCGTGGGCAGTTGATTTTCCACCGGCAGGAGAGGATGACACGGGTCCGGCGGGAGGGGCGGCTTGAAAATGGAAGGCGGGTTCTTGGGAAGTTCCCCAAGCGTGATGCGAAGCGCCGATGTATCCTTGAGGCAGCGTTCATCAATAGAACCACCGGCAAGCTTGACCACTGCGCCCAAACCGCTGATTAATCGCCTCTGGCCGGGTGAAACATAAACGGTCGTTACGCCGCCCGCAAGCAACCGCCGATATTTGCCATAGAAATCAAAGGCATCTTTTGCCCGAATGTCCGGTGTCACCGATTCTTCATCGTCCCGGCTACTACCTGCAAGTGTTGTAAAGGCATCTATCAAACCGGGGATGACCACCTTATCCGTTGCATCAATTACTTCGGCGCCATCAGGTATTTTCAAATCTTTGCCAACGGCTTCAATCTTGCCGTCCCGAATAAGCACGATGCCGCCCTGAATCGGCGCTGATGTTACCGGAATAATTGTGCCCGCCTTAACAGCCACGACGGAGGATTCCTCTGCCATGACGGTCGGCACACTCAACGTGCAGACAAGGAGTGTAATCGCAGCAATATAAATTGTCCGTCGATTATCAAAATGTTTATAGCGTCTATTCATAGCCAAATCTTGTCCCAGACTGTTATGCGATTCGGTCCTTACATATTTTTACTATTAATCCGTGTCCTTGGGTTTTTGAACTTCCTCGGGCTTTTCCAGTAGCTTTTTCAACCGCTTGTCTTTTTCCTTTTCATAGACGATTTCGCCGGCAATCATTACCTTGTCCACCCAAGCTTGGGCGTCCAACGGGTCAGACGTCAGGAAGATGAAAGTCGCTTCTTTACCTGCTTGAATGCTTCCGAGTCGGTCGTCGACACCGATGAACTGTGCAGGATAAAGCGTTATGGACTTCAAGGCTTCCTCTCGCTTCATTCCATGCCTGACCGCGGTTGCAGCCTGATACCACAGGTACCTACTGCCATACTGGGAAGTGTCCGTCTGGAAGGCGAACTTAACGCCGGCCTTATGGAAAATCATCGGGATAATTTTCATCTCTTCCTCATTTGTTTCTTCGTTGGTTTCCCAGATGGTAAGCTGTGAGGGTAAGATTACGGGCAGCTTTTTCTGAGCGATAAGGCCGGCTGCTTTATAACAATCGGGGCCCAGAACTAAAACGGTGTTGAATTTATGGGTTTCATGAATTTCGATTGCCTTGGGAACGTCGGCAGCGATATCACAATAGATAAATGCGGTCAGTTTTTTGTTCAAAAGGTCGACCATCGGCTGTTTGCGAATGTCGATTTCCTCATCGAAGGGCTTTTTTTCTTCTTTGGCATCTGCCTTTCGCTGCTCGTATTCTTCGAGATAATCTTTCAGGTCGGACATATATCGTCTGAATCGCTGCATATGTCCCATTCGGCTGGTGTTCCCGGCCGGTCGCAGGGAGATTTTCAAACCAGTATAGCTCTTGATAAGCATTGCCTCCACGGTTCGGCCGTGAGGTTTTACAACAGTTCCTGTTCCGCCGAGCAGCGTGTTGTTGCCTGGAAGCACAAGCGTTGCAACAACTCCGTCGCGAAGGGAATCTTCAAAGTAAGAGCTTATCGGGTCGATAGAGTCAAATGTCGAGAGGAAAGGCACTTCAGGCACGTTCTCATTTGCCCTGTCCAGGCCGCTCGATGTGTGAGCCAGCACAAAGCCGGGCATCACAACCCGGTCCTTTGCTTCAATGACAAAAGCATCCCAGGGAATCTCCACTTTCTTTCCAACAGTCTTTATGATCCCATCTTCGATTAAGATGACACCGTTTTTGATATCCGCACCTGTTATGGTGATAATGCTGCCGGCTTTAATGGCGAGTTTTTTGCGGACCGGAGCGGCACGTGCCGATACGCTTATGATAAATGCCATCGAGAACACTGTAACAAAAGCTATATAAGACTTGGATTTCATAGCTTCCTTCCTCACTCTGCTTTATAAACAGTCTTGCCGTTTAAAATTACTTTTTCAATACGCGTTGTCACCTTCAGTGGGTCCCCGCTGAGAATCAATATGTCGGCATCCTTTCCCTTTTCGAGCGTTCCGACTTTGTCGGCGACGCCGAGTATTTCAGCAGGCGTCGTCGTAATCGCTTTCAGAGCTTTATCACGTGGCATCCCGTGCCTGACGGCGAAAGCCGCCGCTGTTAACAGGTCGATTGACTGAGACTGGGCCCCTGATGTCAATGCGACTTTGACACCTGCTTTTGCAAGGATTCCTGCATTGTTCCAGTTCACTTCCCGGCCTTCACGAGACTGGCCTGAACTGCCGGGGTAGTAATAGAAAGGTCCTAAAACAACAGGGACCTTCTTCTGCGCTATTTCTTCGGCGACTTTATAGCCTTCTGTGCATTCATCAAGGATAAGCTGGAAATCATATTCTTCAGCCAGTTTTAACGCTGTACGAATGTTTATTGCGCGTCTGACATTGAGGCGGACGGGAATTTTATCATCGAGTACAGAGGCCAGAATTTGCATATCCGGGTCATCTTTTTCCTTCGATGCCGCATACTTCTGTGCATCGAAGAAACTCTTACGCAGCATCCAGATGATGGCCATGCGTGTTGTCGGTCGTCTAAAATAGAAGTTTCGAGGCGGTTGACTTCGTGGAATTTGATTGCCAGATAGAGAATCCAAACTCATGACAAGTGTCAGCGCTGCGTCTTCCTTGATTATCATTTCCTTTGGAGTTTTGCCTGTCGGCTTGACAACAACACCCAGTCCGGCGATGACATTGCGCCAGCCGGGGGAGACATATAAGGTTGTAATCCCGGTCTGGACCACACGCTTTAGTACTTTGCTCTGTGAATCGAGCGCAGTTGAAATCCGAATCGTCGGGGTTATTTCGTCCGACTGTTCGTTTAGATCTCCGCGAACCGGTGGAGCAGCACTTGCATCGACAAGGCCCGGCATGACAACTTTTTGGCCGGCATCAATGACAGAAGCTTTTTCAGGTATCTCAATCCCCGTTCCAATATCTGTGATTTTCCCATCTTTTATCAGTATGATACCATCCGTTATAGGAGAACCTGACATTGTAAGGATTTTGCCGGCTTTAATAGCCGTGACCTCTGCCTGCTCATCCTTTGCAGATGCGGGCATAAGCAGTAAAAAACTCAGTAAGATAACACACACTTTCATATTTTCTGCCTTTGATACACGATATTGCCGTTGATAAGAACCATTTCAACAGTGGATGTCGGCTGCAGCGGGTCGCCATTTAAGATAACAAGGTCGGCATCTTTGCCTTTCTGGATGCTACCTACACGTTTAGAAACGCCGAGAATCTGGGCAGCATTGATGGTCAAACTTTTTAGGGCCGTTTCCGTATCGAGCCCATATTTCACGGCGGTGATAGCTGATGTCCTCAAGTCACTCAAAGGCGTTCTGGGAGCAGACGATGAAAATGCGATTTTGATTCCATTATCAGCCATCTTGACCACACGTTTTAGGTCCTTGTCCCTGCTGAAAAGAAGAAGCGGAGAATATATGACAGGAATATTTCGCTCGGCAATCATATTTGCAATTTCATCACCCTGCTGGGCCCCAATGAGTACCGCGTTAAGGTCATATTCATCAACGAGTGTCAAAGCGGAAACGATTTCATCAACGGTATATGCACAAATATATACCGGGAAGTTTGCATCCACTACGCTTTTGAGAACTTCAATGCGTAAGTCGGGTTTATCTTCCTTGTGTGTCTTCGCATTATTTAACTCTTCTCTAATCAGCGCCAGCAGGCCGGCCCGGGATGTCGGTCGGCGGTCTGGCATCAGGGCTTCGTCCCTCAATGAAAACTTAACACCGGCACTGCGCTTCAATACCCAGTCTTTTGTTTTTTTGCCATACAATTTCACGACAGCCGTTTGCCCGGCGACCGGATTTTTATTGCCCGGTGCCAGCAAGACAGTTGTTACGCCTGATTGAAGGGCTTTTTTGACATCGTCTGCCAGTGGATTGAAGGCATCGAGGATTTGCATATCAGGCGTGACAGCTAAAACTGTTTCATCGATTTCGCTGAAGATATCAAGTGACAAGCCGATATGGCAATGTGCATCAATCAAGCCCGGCATAACATCCTTGTCTGAGAAGTCCAGCAATTTCATTCCTGCCGGAACGTCCGGCTTTTTTCTCACAGCCTGAATTTTGCCATTTTTAATAATAATGACGCCATCCGTGATGACACCATCCGTTACCGTCCAAATCCTGCCTGCGCGAATGGCAAGATTCTGAGGCGCATCCGCAGCCCTAACCATTAAACATGGCAAACTTAGCAAAATCAGTACGCTCAATAATATGGTTTTTTTCACTGCTGTGATTTCCTCTCAAAAACGACTCTGCCCTCTATCATAACCATTTCGACTCGGGTGCGTATGTCCAGAGGATGGCCGTTGAGTATAACCAGGTCGGCATCTTTGCCGACTTGCAAGCTGCCGATTCGGTCAGCTACGCCAAGCATCTCAGCAGGAGTCAGCGTGATTGCCCGCAGCGCAGCGCCTTTGTCCATGCCGTTGGCTGCGGCCATCGCTGCTGCCAGTGTTATGAACTT
This sequence comes from Sedimentisphaerales bacterium, assembly GCA_049643445.1. Lineage (GTDB taxonomy): Bacteria > Planctomycetota > Phycisphaerae > Sedimentisphaerales > Anaerobacaceae > CS2-K091. The sequence continues at coordinate 1,188 of JBARPZ010000170.1, read as the reverse complement.
CGAACTGGCGCCGTCTCTTCCCGATACACCCAGTGCTGCTTTAACACCTCTTTTCGATAAGATTGCGGCATTGCTCATATTATGTTTGCGATACTCTAATCTTGGCATGTCAACGAATGATGTGGAAACAGGCCCGACAATAACGGGGACCTTTCGCTTGGCAATCTCGTCGGCTATTAAATAGCCCTCGGTACATTTATCTAAAATCAGAGTAAAACCAAACTCGTCGGCTAAACGCAGCACATTCAAAATATCAGTGACACGGTGCGCTTCAACCTGGAGAGGAATTTCTTTGCGAAGGACCTGAGCAAGAACATCACTGGCAGGACTGGCCCTGAACTTGGCCGGCCTTTTTGGCTTCTCTTTTTTTTCTGTCTCTTTTCCGCTGTCTTTCTTTTCGTATTCCGCCTTTTTCCTGTTGTATTCAGCCAGCTCTCGATCGGCCTTTTCCTTTCTTTGCATATAAACTTTTGTCGCAATCAAGGCTTCACGAATCGATGAGTAATGTTCCAAACGAGCCAGCGATGAGGATGTATTACCTGTTGACATGCCAACGGCGGCCTACAGAGTGGCATCCGCCTTCAAAACCATCCTGTCTACATTTTTAGAGCCGTTCAGTTTTAAAACCGCGCTTCTGCCGCCGATCAAGCCGCGGCTGCCCGGAGCGACACACACGGCTGTGACTCCCTGTGCCAAAACTTCCCTGTATTCTTTTATGAAGGGATCAATCGCATCGAGAATATTAAGCTCCGGCGCGATGGTACGGCTTTCATTTAACTCGCTGTCCATCACGAACAGTCGGGATTGGGCATCTATAAGACCGGGCATGACGAACTTGTCATTTGCATCAATGATCCGAACATCCGCAGGCAAAACTACATTCTGGCCGAGTGCTTCAATCTTTCCATTCTTGATAAGGATTATGCCATTTTCGATGGGATTGTCACTGATGGTAAGGATATGACCGGCCCGAATTGCGATGCCTTGATTGCCAAACGCGCTTGTTATAATAAATAACAAAAACAAAGATGAAATGATAATGACACTTCTAAATCTTGTCATCACCTTATTCTCCATAAATTAACAAGAAACCTCATTTTAACACGATTTATCAACTATGTCAACTCGGAATTTCCCATTTAACTTCATAAACTGTACTCCTGCACGCTACGGCCTCTATAATAGTAC
>JBARPZ010000169.1:0-2578 GCA_049643445.1 Sedimentisphaerales bacterium | reverse complement strand
GATTGCTGCTGCGATGAATGTCAACATATGCCGGTGCAACGGATATCCTAAAATTCTAAATGCCGTACGTCGTGCCGGAAAAATAAAGAGGTAAAATCCTATGACCAAAAACATCTTAGACAAAACGGTCGAACCACAGCAATCTGAGCCGTCCGATGAGCCAAGAGGTGAATTCGAACTGAGCCGGCGTTCGTTTGTGAAGCTGCTCGGTGCGGGCCTTCTAATCACGGTGACTGAGGGCGTCTCTCTCGGTCGGCGTGGCGGCGGCAGGCAATCCATACCCGTAGCGGCACGACTCCACATTAACCAGGATGGCACAATTACCGTTATGACCGGAAAGGTTGAGGAAGGCCAGGGCGCACGAGCACAACTGACGCAGGCAGCGGCAGAAGAGCTGCGCGTTACTGCTGACCGGATTCGCCTGGTGATGGCTGACACGGCTCTGGTCCCTGATGATGGCAGAACAGCCGGTAGCCGAACTACTCCTTCGACCGTCCCGGCCGTGCGCCGAGGCGCGGCAACTGCACGCGAGCTGCTGACGCGTCTTGCAGCCGAGCAATGGAAGGTAGACCCCGGCGCCTTAGACGTGCGCAATGGAATTATTAGGAACCGGAAAACGAAGAAGACTATTACCTATGCGGATTTGGCCAAATCAAAGGATGTTGCCGGGGCTTTCAAACAATCCGTTTCCTCCGATGTCACTCTTACGCCGGTCGGCAAGTGGGAAGTGCTGGGCACCGCCGTTGCCAGGCCGAACCGGCGGGACCTCGTAACCGGGGCACACCGCTTCCCTTCGGATATCGTGCGTCCAAATATGCTCTACGGAAAAATCCTGCGTCCCCCCTCTTACGGGGCCACGCTTGAATCAATCGATCTTTCCAAAGCCGAGGCTATGAAGGATGTCTTCGTCTTCCGTGACGGTCAGTTCGTTGGATGTGCTGCGCCATCTTCGGTTCGTGCCACCCAGGCACTGGAGGCTGTTGCCAAAACTGCATCCTGGAAAACCGTGTCTCATCCATCGAGCCGAAACATTTTTTCCCATCTCAAGAAGAATGCCCGCTCAGGCTCAAGGTCACGCCCCGGAACCAGGGGCTCTGTTGATAAAGGCCTTGCCGATGCAGGCAAGGTCCTCAGCGAAACCTACGAAGTGGCCTATATTCAACACACACCAATGGAACCAAGGGCCGCAGTAGCAGAATGGAAAGACGATAAGTTGACCGTGTGGTCGGGCGTCGATGGTCCTCAGTCAGTGCAAGGGGACTTGGCTCGAACTTTCCAAATTCCATCTGACCGTATCCGAGTTATTGTGCCCGATATGGGCAGTGGTTTTGGAGGCAAACACTCTGGTGAAGCAGCAGAAGAAGCAGCTCGATTGGCCAAAATCGCTAAACGCCCCGTGGCCGTGCACTGGTCTCGGGCCGAGGAGTTTACATGGGCCTATTTCCGGCCGGCGGCAGTGATCGAGTGTAAAGGCGGTCTGGATGCCAACGGCTCGCTTATCGCCTGGGACTTCACCAACATCAACGCCGGCGGTGCGGCTATTGATACACCATACAATATAGCCAACACAAAAATCCTGTCGGTTGGTTCCGATTCTCCTTTACGCCAGGGTGCATACCGGTGCCTCGCTGCAACGGCCAACAACTTTGCGCGTGAGTCGTTTATGGATGAACTTGCCGCGGCAGCGGGAGCTGATCCGCTTGCCTTCAGACTTGCCCATCTTGAAAACCCGCGCATACGAACCGTCCTGAAGACTGTTGCAAAGCACTTCGATTGGCCCACACGCAGGAAAAAAGTCACTCGTGAAATAGGCGTTGGGCTGGCTTGCGGAACGGAAAAGAATTCCGTTGTTGCTGCATGTGTGGAGGTTGGTATCGACCGCAAACGGGGCCAGATAAAAGTACATCAGGTCTGTGAAGCTTTTGAATGCGGCCCTATCCAGAATCCAGCCAATTTACTCTCTCAGGTGCAGGGGTGCATCATTATGGGTATGGGTGGCGCGCTGAGCGAGGAAATACAATTTGAAGACGGCAAAATCCTGAATGCAAGCTTCGCAGGGTATCATGTGCCTCGATTCAAGGATGTTCCCAAAATTGACGTTCATCTGGTCAACAAAACCGACATTCCCTCCGCCGGAGGTGGTGAGACACCTATTATTGCGATTGCCCCGGCAATTGCCAACGCCGTTTTTGCTGCTACGGGTGTACGCATTCGTTCCATGCCACTCCGCAAGGGCCTGGGGAAAATCTTTGGCTGATGTTAGTCACTATAATTGTTCAGAAAGAAACGTGATAGTGCTAAAATAATCTCTATGGATTGACTCCGAAGTACAGCTTGTAATCTTCCTGAGTGTCGATGCCTATCCGAATCCCGTGTTCGGAAACCTCAAGTTCGAGGACTTTATCTTCATTTGAATACAGGACATGCCTGGCACCTTTTTCTTCCGGCGCATTTAACAAGTCGTTAAATAGTGATTTTGAAAAAAGGGCAGGATGACCTCTTTCTTTTTCAAATACAGGAACTATGATTGGATTATTTGTTTCTTTGAATGTTTGAACAATTTTATTGACGACTTCTT